>QNFC01000035.1 GCA_003645395.1 Gammaproteobacteria bacterium | reverse complement strand
TTATACAACAGGCGATCACAGAGTTTTTAACGCGCAAGTGGCGTCGTTATCAACTGCAGTTATCCGCTGTCGACGGCGCCATGCGGGCGGCAATTCACCGTCGTGGGCGACTACTCGAAGAGAACTTTGCTGAAGATGGTTGTTGGGACGTGGAATTTGAAATGGCTCCACCTGATTATCAACGGATGATTAGTGATCAGGGTGAATAACAAACTTAAGTGATGTAATCGGTCTCTGATTGCACATCGAAATATGTGACAATGTGCCGGTTTGTAGGGGGCAAAATTAAACGAAGCCCTCAGTGCTGCTGATCATTACTAAAAAATTACTAAACCGGAGATATACATGGCGTGGAACGAGCCTGGGAATTCAGGTGACAAAGATCCTTGGGGCAACCGAGACGGCAAGGGTCCGCCCGACCTGGATGAAGTGATGAAAAATCTGCAGAAGAAAGTAAGCGGAATTTTCGGTGGAGACAAAAAAGGTGAGACTGGTGGTAGCTCTGGCGGTACTGGAGGTGCCTCTGGCGGACTATTGATTGGTGCGTTACTGGTTGCGCTAGTGATCTGGGGTTTTACCGGGGTTTACCGAATCTCGGAAGGTCAGCAAGGGGTGGTGCTGCGGTTTGGTGAATTTCAATCCTTTTCAGCCCCGGGCCTGCACTGGCATATTCCTACTCCAATTGAGTGGGTCGAGGTGGTCGATTTAGGTCAATTGCGTGCCGTAGAAATTGGTTATCGTGAAAATAGTCGTACCGGGCAGGTGGGTCAGGTCCCGCGCGAATCGTTGATGTTGACCAAAGATGAGAACATCATCGACATTAAATTTGCGGTTCAGTACCGCATCGGCAATGCGAAGGATTACCTGTTCAATATCCGTGACCCAGAAGGCACTTTGCAGCAGGTTTCTGAAGCAGCAATTCGACAGCAGGTCGGGCGGACTGTCATGGACTCGATTCTGTCCAAAAATCGTGAACAGGTTGCGGTGGCGGTCAAAAAGACTACTCAGGAGCTGTTAGATCGCTATCAAAGTGGTTTGGTGGTAACCAGCGTAAACATGCAGGATGCACAACCGCCGGAACAGGTGCAGGCAGCCTTTGATGATGCGGTAAAAGCGCGTGAAGATAAGCAGAGACTAATTAACGAGGCTGAGGCTTATCGTAATGATGTATTGCCGCGAGCTAGTGGTGAAGCTGCTCGTGTTTTAGCGGAGGCGAATGCCTATGAGGCAACTCTGGTGGCTAATGCCCTCGGGGTGGCATCTCGATTTACTGCGCTGCGTGAGGTCTACGAGCAGGCGCCGGAAGTGACTCGAGAACGTCTCTATTTGGAGACAATGGAAACTGTGCTTAGCGCTAACCGGAAAGTGATGATTGAGGGTGATGCAGGCAACAACATGCTTTATCTGCCATTGGATCGGCTGATAAAGGAGAGTGATAACGTGAATTCCATTAATCTGGCGCCATCGCGAATATCCCAGCCGGCAATGCAGGGAACAGAATCACGAACAGTCAGTCGCGGCCGGGAGTCACGCTAATGAATCGAGTCAACTTGTTGTTAGTGGTAATCGCGCTGGTGATGGTCGGCGTGTCGAGTATGTTATTTACGGTTGATGAACGGGAAAAGGTAATCTTGTTCCGGTTTGGTGAAATTGTCCGGGCAGATTATGAGCCTGGGCTGCATTTCAAACTGCCCGTAATGAATACGGTGAGGCGGTTCAATGGCCAGATTCAAACCTTTGATGCTAAACCGGTTATGTATCAGACTCAAGAGCTCAAAAATGTAGTGGTTGATTCGTTTGTAAAATGGCGCATAACCGATGTCAAAGCGTTCTACATTGCCATGGGTAGCGTTAATGTTAATGCTCGTTTAGGGCAGATCGTTAACGACATTTCCCGCGCTGAATTTGGTAAACGGACTGTGCAAGATGTGGTTTCAGGTGCCCGGGGAGAAATTATGGACCTCATGCGGGTTGCGGCCAACAAAGTGACAAGTGACTTTGGTATTGAAGTGATTGATGTTCGTTTGAAACGTGTTGATCTACCCCCCGATGCCAGTAATTCGGTTTATGCACGGATGAGCGCTGGTCGGGCTCGAGTGGCGAAAACGTTCCGTGCTGAGGGTGCAGAAGAGGCAGAAAAAATTCGCTCTGAAGCAGATAAAGATCGGTCTATTCTGCTTGCCGAGGCGGGTCAGAAGGCAGATATCATTCGTGGCGCAGGTGACGCGAAGGCAGCGTCGGTATTTGCCGATGCTTACAACGCTAACCGGGAGTTTTATAGCTTTTACCGCAGTCTGGAAGCTTATCGAAAAGTACTCGGTAGCGGTGATGACCTGCTGGTGTTAAAACCCGAAGGTGAGTTTTTCAAATATTTTGGTGACGGTGTTGCGCCCGAATGACGCGCAGGTTTAACCACTGAGGCACCGTTTATAAATGTGGAATGAACTGTTATCGGCCCTCTGCCTGGTAATGGTGGTAGAAGGGTTGCTGCCATTTATCAGCCCGAGAACCGCTAAAAAAATGATGGCAATGATGTCTCAAATTGATAGTAAGAGCCTTCGCGTGAGTGGGCTGTTTAGTATGCTTTGTGGTGTGCTGTTGTTGTCGTTAATTCACTAGAATCGGGCTGAAGAAATGCAGTGGTTGTTGCCTGCGGGCATTGAAGACACCTTGCCGCCGGGTGTAAAACGGTTGGAAAGCGCCCGTAACGTTGTGTTGAAGCTGTTTGATAGCTGGGGTTACGACCAAATTATTCCGCCGCTAGCTGAGTTCCAGGAATCGTTACTGACGGGCGTGGGTCAAGACCTTGCAGATCAAACTTTTCGGTTGATGGATCCGCAAACCGGGAAAATGCTAGGAATCCGGGCGGATATGACCCCGCAAGCGGCACGGGTGGCGGCGCGTCACTTTGATTTAAGTCGGCCGGTTCGACTCTGTTATCTCGGCAGTACCTTGCAGGCAAGGCCCACATCGGTTCACCGTTCGCGTAGTCCGTTGCAGGTGGGGGCGGAGTTGTTTGGCGAAAGCGGCAGCGCGGGTGATGTGGAAATTGTCCGGTTGATGGTCGCGTCGTTGCAGTCGCTCGGTGTCACTGATTTCGTACTCGCTTTGGGGCACGTCGGCATCTTTCACGCGCTGGCTGAACAGGCCGGGTTGGATTCGGAACAGAAGACTCGTTACTTCGATATATTGCAGCGTAAAGCGCTAACCGAGATCGACATATTTCTGGGCAGCATTTCAATACCAGACCAACTACGGGAAGATCTCCGAAGATTGGTTGATATGCATGGTGATGCTGAGGTGCTCGACGAGGCACGGGTGCTGTTTTCTTCTAGCTGCGATGGTGTACGAGCTGCATTGAATCAGCTGATAGAGATCACTGAGCAGTTAAGAGCACACCTGCCAGATCTGCGGCTCAATTTTGATCTGGCAGAGACGCGTGGTTATCAGTATCACACGGGTTTGGTGTTTGCGGCCTATGTGAACGGCGAAGGTCAGGCGATTGCCAGCGGTGGTCGTTATGACGGTGTTGCCCGGGTTTTTGGCACAGGGTCTGCGGCGACAGGTTTTAGCGCGGACTTGAAAAACCTGGTCGAACTATCCACCGCTGATGAGCTGGCGGAGCCGGTTTTAGTACTGGCACCGACGGATGCAGATGTGACCTTGACCGAAAAAATAACAGCTTTGCGGGCTGACGGCTATCGCATTGTTTATGATTTGCCTGGTATAGACGTTCCTGACGGCGTTAACGCTCGGCTGGAGTTGGTCGACGATTCGTGGCAACTGCAAAATTAGGCGCGGCACAAGTCCGGGCAGATATTAAGAGAATTTCAGGAAGCTGAATTGAAGAAGAAAAACCTGGTAGTAATCGGCACCCAATGGGGTGACGAGGGTAAGGGTAAGATTGTTGACTTGCTAACCGAGTACGCCTCCGTGGTTGTCCGCTTTCAGGGAGGGCATAACGCAGGTCATACCGTCATTGTCGGTGACAAGCAAACAGTGCTGCATTTGTTGCCATCCGGGATTTTGCACGATCAGGTGCTTTGCGTGATCGGTAATGGCGTGGTGCTCTCTCCTGATGCCCTGCTTAAGGAAATTGATGAGGTTGAAGCGCAGGGCGTCTCAATCGGAGATCGATTAAAAATCAGCTCGGCCTGTCAGTTGATCCTGCCTTACCACGTTGCGCTAGACCAGGCTCGAGAGGGCGCAAAAGGCGATGCCAAAATTGGCACTACTGGTCGTGGGATTGGACCAGCCTACGAGGATAAGGTAGCCCGAAGGGGGGTTCGTCTCGGTGAATTATTGAATTTAGATACTGTTGCCGAACGGCTGCGGGAAGTGATGGATTACCATAACTTTGTGCTGCAGGGGTATTTTCACCAACCGGTACTGGATTATCAGCAGGTACTGGATGGTCTTGCTCAGCGGGCGCCTGTGCTGTTGTCGATGATGGCGGACGTGCCATCGTTACTACAGCAGAAAATGAAAGACGGAGCATCGATCTTGTTTGAAGGTGCACAGGGCAGTCTGCTCGATATTGACCACGGTACCTACCCCTTTGTTACTTCGTCAAATACCGCGGCTGGCGCGGCGGCGATTGGTACGGGTATTGGTCCGGGAGACCTCGGCCATATCCTCGGAATCACTAAAGCTTATACCACTCGGGTGGGATCAGGCCCGTTTCCGACGGAGTTGTTCGATGAGATCGGTGAACATTTGGGTAGAGTAGGTGCTGAGTTTGGTGCCACGACTGGTCGGGCACGGCGTTGTGGCTGGTTTGATGCAGTGGCGATGAGACGTGTTTGCGATTTGAATGGTGTTGATGGGCTCTGTATCACCAAGCTCGATGTGTTGGATGGCCTGGACAGTATTAAAATTGCTGTTGCTTACAAAGGTTGCGAAGAACTTGGCGGGGCGGTTGTCGGATCCGATCAATATAGTCAGGTAGAGCCCGTTTATGAGGAGATGCCGGGATGGCACGGGAACACCTCTGGCGTGACGGATTATGATCTGCTTCCAGCCAATGCAAGGGCTTATATTGAACGACTATCAGAGATTCTTGGTGCTCCCGTAGATATGATCTCTACGGGTCCGGAGCGGACTGAAACGATTATTTTAAAGAAACCGTTTACTGACTGATCGGTGCCGGTTTGGTGCCGGCTTTCAAATTTGATCTTAAATATGAGTCTTACAAGAAGTTATGACATTCACCAACTTGACTGAGCAAGTTGGTGCCGAGAAGAGGACTTGAACCTCCACGGGGTTACCCCCACTGGCACCTGAAGCCAGCGCGTCTACCAATTCCGCCACCTCGGCCTACACCCTCACGGCACACCGTTTTGGGGGAGCGCAAGTTACTGTTTTAGGCATCTGCTGTCAATGAATACTAGAGAAAAAAAAGCCCGGATGAAGAACGCTGACCCGAAAGGGTTAGCCTCTCCATTGAGTAGCCGTCGTGAAATCGTCGAGCTGCTGCAGCGTCGAGAAAAGCCTCAGAGCCTGGAGATGATTGCCGAACAACTTGGCCATTCAGGAACGATGGCTTTAGAGGGACTGAGCGGCCGTTTATTGGCGATGGAAAAGGATGGTCAGATCATCCAGGGGCGTAAGGGTCGATATGGCCTGGCACAAAAAATGGACTTGATCGCGGGGAGGGTTATTGGCCATCGCGACGGGTTCGGGTTTGTCGCTAGCGATGAGGAAGGCCCGGATCTCTATCTGTCCCCAAAAGAAATGCGCAAGGTCTTTCACGGGGACCGCGTGCTGGTGGCAACGGTCAAAATAGACCGACGTGGGCGGCTCGAAGGGTCGATTATCGAGGTGCTGCAGCGGGCTCATGAGACTGTGGTCGGCCGTTATCAGGACGAATCAGACTCCGGATTTGTTATTCCTGAGGATCGACGATTAAGTCAGGATATTTTGATTTTAGATCCACCACCGGCTGTCGCTGACGGTGACATTGTTGTGGCCAGATTGACCCGGCAACCGGAGCGTAGGCGGCGGCCGAGGGGGGTTATTGAGGAAGTTCTCGGCAGTGAACTGACCACTGGTCTGGAAATCGATCTGGTGCTGCACAAATATGATATTCCGGCGAGCTGGAATGAGGAGGTAGTGGCGCAGGCCGACCAGCTAGAGAGTACGGTGTCAGACAGCGATGTTCAGGGCCGCCAGGATCTGCGCAAATTGCCGCTGGTGACGATTGACGGTGCCGACGCGCGGGATTTTGACGACGCCGTGTATTGCGAGCTTCGCGCCGACGGTTGGCGCTTAGCGGTAGCAATCGCGGATGTGTCCCACTACGTTTCGCCGGGCAGTGCTCTTGATGAAGAAGCGCTGAAGCGGGGAACTTCAGTCTATTTTCCCGATCGGGTGATTCCGATGCTGCCCGAGGCGCTCTCCAACGGTCTTTGCTCGTTGCGGCCCGCTGTTGACCGGCTGGCACTGGTCTGTTGGATCGATTTTACCGCTGCGGGTGAGATTGAGGCTTACCGGTTTGAGCGCGCCGTGATTCATTCTCACGCACGGCTGACGTATGACCAGGTAGCAGAGTTTCTCGCGGACGGTGCTACGTTGCCAGTGACCGAGACCTGGCAACCCATCGTAGAGTGCAACATCCGTCACCTGGCCGAGTTGCATGCGGTGCTTCATCAGGCCAAGCAGCGGCGGGGTGCACTGGCTTTTGAAACTAAAGAAGTAGATGTTCGGTTTGCTGAAGACGGGTCAATTGAGGCTCTGACGGTGCGGGAGCGGAACAAGGCCCATACGATTATTGAAGAGTGTATGGTGGCGGCTAACCGCTGTGCGGCCGAGTTTCTGGATCAACAGCAGGTTCCTGTGCTGCATCGTATTCACGACAAACCCGACGAAGAGAAAATTACCGCGTTACGCCAACTCCTTGGAAGCCTGCAACTTGCGTTGCCCGGCGAGGATGTGCCCGATGCGGGACAACTAACGGCACTGCTCGACAGCGTTGTGAACCGGCCCGATGCGCAGATGATTCAAATGATGGTGTTGCGTAGTCTGAGACAGGCGGTTTATTCGCCTGCGGTGCGCGGTCATTACGGGATGGCGTTGGAGCATTACGCCCACTTTACTTCGCCGATACGGCGTTACCCTGATCTTCTCGTCCATAGGGCGATTATTCACTGTGTCCAGAAAAGGGGGAGAAACGAGTATCGGTATACGCCAGAGCAGATGATTGAGTTGGGCGAGCATTGTTCCATGGTTGAGCGGCGAGCAGATGAAGCAACCCGTGACTTAATGGCTGCTTACAAATGCCGATTTATTAGTGATCATCTGGGTGAGCAATTTGATGGCATCGTTACCGGTGTAACAGCATTCGGCATATTTGTGACACTTAATGAATTTTTGGTCGATGGCCTGGTGCACGTGAGTAGTTTGCGAAACGATTATTACCACTATGACCCGGTGTTGCAGCGACTGAGTGCTGAGCATGGTGGTGAAGTGTTTCGTCTGGGTGATCCTGTAATGGTAACCGTGATGCGAGCAGCGGTAGAGGATCGCAAAATCGATTTTGAGCTTGTCACTCATTGAACACGATCAAGCCCGAGTTTCTTTACGGACTGCACGCCGTTGCGGCAGTGCTGCGCTTTCGACCGCAACAGGTGCGGGAGCTAAATGTTAAATCGGGCCAGCTGTCGCCCGCTGTTACGGCACTGGTTAAACTGGCGGAGGAACATCGCATCGTCGTAAAACAGGTCTCTGCAGGGCAGCTTCAGCGGCTGACCAATGATGGGGTTCATCAAGGTGTCGTAGCGCTGGCTGAGCCGCGCAGAGACCTTGATGATAAGGACCTCGAAGTACTTCTTTTTGAAAGTAGTGATAATTTCTTTCTGGTCCTGGACAGTATTGATGATCCACGTAACCTGGGTGCCTGTTTGCGGGTGGCCGATGGAGCAGGTGTTGATGGCGTGATTATGGCCCGCAGTAGAGGTGCCAGAATTACGCCGCTGGTGGCTAAGGTCTCATCCGGGGCTGCCGAGTCCGTGCCTTGTTACCGGGTTGCAAATCTGGCTCGCACACTTAAGTTTATGGGTGCTGCCGGAGTGCAAATTGTTGGCGCAGCCGGTGGATCAGCGGCAACGATATTTGATCTGTCAGTCTCCAGCAACGTGGCCCTGGTAATTGGCCATGAGGGTTCAGGACTACGCAGGCTAACCCGAGACCACTGCGATTTACTTGCTAGCATTCCGATGCTCGGCACCGTTGATAGTTTGAACTTGTCAGTGGCGGCTGGCGTGATGCTTTATGAAATTCAGCAGAAGCGCGATAAAAGTAGTGTTGAGTGATTGTTGATTAAAAGAATTTCGCCTACAATGCCCCGCCTCAGCGAGTTGGTGGTCAGGGGTATCTCTCTCCGATAACGCCGCTCGCTTTGGTTTTATATCTTACTCAATCCTTTTCTCCTTGCTCGGCACTGGGTTGTCGGGCTACTTCCGTAAGGAGCTGTAAATGAGACATTACGAAATTGTTTTTCTGGTACACCCTGATCAGAGCGATCAGGTTCCATCGATGATTGAACGCTATAGTGAAGTTGTCACCAAAGAGGGCGGAGCTATTCACCGCGTTGAAGACTGGGGTCGTCGGCAGCTGGCGTATGCCATCGAAAAAGTGCGCAAAGCCCACTACGTGCTAATGAACGTTGAGGCAAGTCAAAATGCTATGGACGAGATCTCTGACCTGTTTCGTTTTAACGATATTGTGCTGAGAAACCTCGTCATTAAGCGTGATAGGGCGATCACTGAAGACTCGCTGATGGCCAAAGCGCCTGTTGAAGAGCCGGTTCGTACTGCTGAGCCAGTTAAAGAAATCGCAGCGGTCGAAGTGAAAGAGGTGGCGGTAGAGGGTAAGGTTGAATCCGTAGCGGAGGTTGATGTCGTTGCCGTTGCCGAGGTTTCGCCAGCCAGTGATGACGCTGGTAAGTAATAGCAGCGAAGTGTTCAGTTCGTTTCGCGGTAAAGCCCGCTTGGCGGATATAAAGATTTGATTTGGAGTGTAATAAAAATGGCCAGATATTTAAGACGACGTAAATATTGTCGGTTTACCGCAGAAGGGATCACCGAGATCGATTACAAAGATATTGACTTACTGAAACAGAATGTCTCTGAGACCGGAAAAATTATTCCTAGCCGGATTACCGGTACCAAAGCACATTATCAGCGTCAATTGGCTACCGCAGTCAAGCGCGCAAGGTTTCTTGCACTACTTCCGTATACCGACGCCCACGATTAGGTTTTTGGATCCATTGTCTGGATCCCCAACGTTAATGTTGAAGATGTCGCCGCTGCGATGATGTTCAAGCGATGGTTGATGGCAGCTGCGGCGGGTCCGTGGCAGTCTGGCAGTTGGGCTGCACTGCTTGCCATGTTAGCGGTTGTTAGTACGGCGGCTCCCGTCATGCTGTTGTCCCCCGTTTTGTTTGTGGCCAGTGGTGGGGTAGTGGCACTAACTGCACTGCGGCAGGAGCTTGGTAGTCTTTGGCGAGCATTGGTCATTGCGGCGATAGTGCTGCTGGTAGCCGGTTACGTGGTAGGGATCGGCGGATCACTGGTTGCTGTGGTGTTTGCTGTATTTTGGGCGCCGGTGTTTATAGCCGCACGGGGTCTGCGCCGAGGAGGTTTTAGCCGAGGCGTTCAAGTTGTGGTTCTGCTAGCTGTAGTGCTGCTGCTGTTGGGGCACCAGAGTGGTTTTCAGCCCACGACGTTTCTCGATGAATACTTAGAGACTATTAAACAGCAGGTTGCCGTTGGAGTTGATGCGGAGACAAACATTGCTAAATTAGCGCAACTCTTTGGCTGGTTAGAGCGTTATTTTTGGGGGTGGATAAGCGCTTCATTTGGAGTGCTGTGGATGATGTCGCTACTGCTTGGTCGGTATTGGCATGCGATGTTGGATAATCCGGGGGCTTTTGCTCGCGAATTTGAAGCACTGCGTTTAGGGTTGATGCCAGTGTTGATTGCCCTTGTGGTAGCAGTGGCCGGAGTGTTGGGCGGAAGTGTCCTGGCATGGGAGGTAATGGCGCTGGTTTTATTCGGAGTGTTCTGGCAAGGCTTAGCCTGTTTACAGGCGATTTTCAGAGCGCGCAATGTTAATCGTGTAGTTTGGATTGCATTTTATTGTTTATTAATAATTTTTGCGTTACAAGTGGCTTTAGTGCTGGTGCTTATCGGGTTGCTTGATAACTTATTTGATTTTCGCACGCGCCTGATCACCGATGGTGGATGAAAGCGGTGTCGATCAACTATCAATTTAAGAGCTGAAGAGCAGTTATTTAATTGAATTATTTGGGAGTTGTATAGCGATGGAAGTTATTTTGCTGGAACGTGTGCGTAGTCTTGGTGACGTCGGTGATCGCGTGGAAGTTAAAAGTGGGTTTGGC
>QNFC01000034.1 GCA_003645395.1 Gammaproteobacteria bacterium | reverse complement strand
GGAAAAACATCGACTCTCCAAAAAACACGCCACCAAGTGCCACGCCATAAAGCCCCCCGACCAACTGTCGATTCTCCCACACCTCTACAGAATGGGCATAGCCGAGTCGGTGCAGTTCAAGATAAGCGGCACTCATGTTGGCGGTGATCCACGTGCCTTCAGCATCTGCTCGTTGGGCCGCGCACTCGGCTATCACCGCTGCAAACGCCGTATCTGCGGTCACCTGAAAGCAGCCAGAGCGGATTCTCTTCGCCAGGCTACGCGTAATTCTGGGTGACTGGGGGTCAATCACTGCCCGTGGATCGGGACTCCACCAGAGCACTGCGTCCTCATCATCATTAAACCAGGGGAAGATACCCGCAGAATAAGCCGCAATTAGTGTCTGCGCATCCAGCACACCCCCAGCTGCTACCAGACCATTAGGCTCCTTCAGAGCGTAGCCTGCCGCGGGTAACGTTTCCGTAAGCTGACCATCTGAAAAGCGGAAATACACGTCAGGGTCGACGAAAGGGGGTGTGTGCCTGTTACATTTCCTGATAACCGGCAATCTGCTCACGCTCGTCATCAAGATAATCAGCCACGGCATCCGCAAACTGCGGGTGGGCCAACCAATGCGCCGAATGGGTCGTGGTGGGTAAAAAACCTCGACTAAGCTTGTGTTCACCCTGAGCACCAGCCTCATAGCGTGCAATTCCCTCAGCGATACAGTACTCAATAGCGCGGTAATAGCAGGTTTCGAAGTGCAGGCTGTCGTATTCCGCCAGGCAACCCCAATAGCGACCGTAGAGCGTATCACCGCCCCTAAAATTCAGGGCCGCGGCCACGTAGCGATCATTTTCACGGGCCATCACCATCACCACCGAGTCAGCCATGTGCTCAGCAATCAACTCAAAAAACTTCTCTGTTAAATAGGCAGTCCCACCCCGTTTGTAGGCGGTAAAACGATAGAGCTGATAAAACAACCGCCAGTGCTCCGCGGTTAACTCATCACCGGTGAGCACCTCCATTTCAACGCCGGCCTCCCTGACCCGGCGGCGTTCTCGATTGACGTTTTTTCTCTTTTTTGAAGAAAACGACGCGAGAAAATCTGCAAATTGCTCATAGCCCTGATTGCTCCAGTGAAACTGCAGATCATGGCGGGGCAACCAGCCCTCGTCAGTCAACACAGTCACCTCTCGCTCTGGCAAAAAGAGACAGTGAACTGACGAAGCATTGAGCCGCCTGGCTTCCTCAATCAGCGCTTCAGCAAGCAAGCGGCAAATCTTGCCTACCTGCTCATCGGAGCCGGACACGGTTAACAACCGCCCCCCAGTCGCCGGGGTGAAAGGCACGGCACAGACCATTTTCGGATAATAGGCTATGCCAGCTCGCCGGTAAGCGTCGGCCCAACCCCAGTCAAACACGTACTCACCATAAGAATGCTGTTTCAAATAGCAGGGCACCGCACCCACCAGTGCACCGCCCTCATCGTGAAGAAGTAGGTGATGCACCTGCCAACCCGTACCATTGCCAACGGATTGGCTCTCCTCCAACGCCTGCAAATATCGGTAATCAACAAATGGGTTTTCTGCAGTTTGTAACGCCGCCCACTGCTCTGGGGTGACATCGTCAATAAACTGGACAAAACTAACTTGAAACAAAAGCCGATCCTATTAAGGCTGCGGGGGCCATCAGCGGCTACTACCACACATGTTTTGGTGATACATTCCTGCCCCGTGTTCGCTTACTCGGTGATGGTTGGTGTTCGGCCACGCCGATAGCTCTCGCATCCACTGACAGCGCAGAGAAAACCGGACCGATCATCAACTCCATATATTGTTACAGGATAACCTGATGGGTAGAAAATTGACTGTTGCCATTGCCCAGATGAATTGCATCGTCGGCGACATTCAACACAACGTCGGCCAGGTTTTTGAACTCGCTGACCAGGCTCTCGACCAGGGCGCGGATATTCTAGTCTGCCCTGAACTTACCCTTACCGGCTACCCTCCAGAAGACCTGCTACACCGACCTGAGTTCTTACAACAGGTAGCCGATGGCCTGCACCGCCTGCAGCGGCAGATAAGCGGCATCGCCCTGCTGGTAGGGCACCCGCAATTAGAAAAAGAGAGACTCTATAACGCCGCCTCGTTGATTAACGACGGCAAGATTAACGGCACCTATTACAAGCAACTACTGCCTAACTTTAGTGTGTTCGACGAAAAGCGCTATTTTACCGCTGGCCACGAACCATTAGTGCTACCCATCAATGACGTGCAACTCGGCATCACTATTTGTGAGGATATCTGGCAGCCGGAGCCTACCCGCGCTGCGGTCAATGCCGGCGCAGAACTAATCATCAACCTTAATGCTTCGCCATTTCACGCCGGTAAACAACACGAAAGAGAAGAGATAGTTGGCGTCCGCGCCCGTGAAAACGGCCTTCCCATTGTCTATGCCAACATGGCCGGCGGCCAGGATGAACTGGTGTTCGACGCGGCCTCTTGCGTAATAAATGCCAAAGGGATTTGCGTACAGCGTTTCCCAGCCTTTCAAGCTGGCCTGTTCCTCGCCAGCTTTAGTGAGATCGATGGCATTATCAATCCTGATGGCGGCCACGTAGACGCGCTGCTTGGCAAAGAAGCGAGCATTTACGAAGCACTCGTTTGCGGCGTGCGCGACTATGTTAATAAAAACGGTTTCAGCGGAGCGATTATCGGACTCTCCGGCGGGGTAGATTCAGCACTGACGCTGGCAGTTGCTGCCGATGCCCTTGGCGCAGACCGGGTTGAAGCGGTGATGATGCCGTCCGAATTCACCGCGGGGATCAGCCAGACCGATGCCCGTGAGCAGGCAGAAATTCTCGGCGTGCATTACCGAGAAATTCCCATCAAGACCATGGTTGAAAGCGTCGAAACAGCGCTAGAGCCGGTATTTAATGGCCTGGAAAGAGATACCACCGAAGAGAATATCCAGGCGCGGATTCGTGGTCTGCTACTAATGGCAATCTCGAACAAAACGGGCCGAATTGTTCTCACCACGGGTAATAAGAGCGAGATGGCCGTGGGTTATGCCACCCTTTATGGCGATATGGCTGGCGGCTTCGCTGTAATTAAAGATGTGCCGAAAATCATGGTTTATCGGCTCTGCGACTACCGCAATCAGCAGCAGCGGGTAATTCCCCAACGAGTGCTAGACCGCCCACCATCGGCTGAACTCAGACCGGACCAGATTGATCAGGACAGCCTGCCACCCTACGACGTCCTCGACCTGATCATCGAGCTCTACGTTGAGCAGGACTACTCGATAAAACAGCTCATTAAAGAAACAGGATTTGACCCGGAAATTGTCAAAAAAATAGTCCGTCTGGTGAAGCTGAACGAATACAAACGGCGTCAGGCACCTCCCGGAGTAAGAATCAGCCAGCGCGCCTTTGGCCGCGACCGACGCTACCCGATAACATCCGGGTTTCAGGATACGCCGGCTGACTAGCCGCCCCTCCCGGTTTGCACTCAGGTCAGCTGAATTAACCTGACCACGCTGAGACCATTGAAGTAGTCAGAACCCAGGCTGGCCGCTTTAAAGGAACTCAACGATCTCAGTCAGCGGCACTCGCGGGGTTAGTTCCGGTAGTTCCGCAGGGTAACCCACGGTTATCAACGCAATGGGTTCTACCTTCGCCGGCAAACCAAGCAGGGCAGCAACACCCTTTGCTTCAAAATCACCGACCCAGGCCGACGCTAACCCTGCTGCTACGGCTGCCAACTGAGCATAAGAAGCGACGATCGTCGTGTCCTGCATGGCAAATAATTTCCCTGCCTGCTCACCAAACCTATCTACCGACCGCTGCGGGTCTGCACAGAAGACTATGCATACTGGCGCCTCAGCAATAAATTCATGTCTGGGAGAGAACTCAACCAGGTTCTGGCGCTGCACAGCATCGGTAACTACAAAGATTTGATAAGCCTGCAGATCCCCCGCCGAGGGTGCGGCGGTCGCGGTTTCCAGAATTGCATGGAGTTTCTCTCGCTCTACCTCCATGTCCGGTTCGTAACGGCGAACTGAATGGCGGTTGCGAACGGTCTCAAAAAAACTCCACATTTGCAGCTCCTCGTTTTAGTTGATCACGATCGCCCGGGCATCCCGCGTTGCGGGGTGCTCAGGATAGTTAACTTCAAGCACCCGCAGACTTGATGCCGCCAGCGTCTCTTCGCCCAGCAATCGATAAGACTTCACTAACAACCCAAGCGCATCTGGCACGGCCGGAGTGCCCGGAAAGTTCTCCAGTACAAACCGTGCGCGACCATTAACCGCAACAAAGGCCTCTCGCTTCATATAGTAATTAGCAACATGGACCTCATGGCTGGCCATACGGTTACGCAAATAAACCATCCGCTGGCTTGCATCCTCGCTATAGCTGCTATCAGGGTACATCGTCAACAACAGCATAAATGCATCAAAGGACTGGCGAGCCGATGCGACCTCGCGAGAAGAAGGATCCTGCGGTGCAAACCGTTCAAAAATAGATACTTCGCGGCGAAAGTACACCAGACCACGTAAATAATAGAGGTAGTCAACACTCGGATACAGAGGATAGAGCTTGATAAACCGATCAATGGCATCAAGCGCCGCTTCTGACTGGCCATCTCTGAAATAGGCATATGCCAGGTCCATGCGCGCCTGCTCGGCATATGGGCCATACGGATAACGACCGATCAGCTTTTCGTAATGGTCAACTGCTGGTGTAAAACCACCATCGAGCATTTCCTCGCGAGCTCGGTTGTAAAATTCCTCAGCGCTCCAGTTAGCCGTTGGGTCCGTTTCCTGAGCAGAACAGCCCACAATCAGC
This sequence comes from Gammaproteobacteria bacterium, assembly GCA_003645395.1. GTDB lineage: Bacteria > Pseudomonadota > Gammaproteobacteria > Immundisolibacterales > Immundisolibacteraceae > QNFC01. The sequence goes on along the minus strand of QNFC01000034.1, from coordinate 5,751 downwards.
ACCGTAAGTAGTGATACGAGCAACCCATTTTTAAACAACCGCATTTCGAATTCCGTGTCTAATCGTCCATAATGGCGTTTTACAACCATCCGCCAAAATTACCACTTAAAATTCAGCCCGAATTATTAGCACTGCCACGCAGGACACCACTCACGAATCTCCCATGACTGAATCTGCCGAACTATATCAGATACCACCCGAATTTAGCGGACTGCGGCTCGACCAGGCAGTGGCCAAATTACTCCCCGAATTTTCCCGCAACCGCCTTCAACGGTGGATTCGCGACGGTCAGGTGCGTGTAAACGGAGAAGCTGCTCAGCCTCGCCAACGTCTCGTCGGCGGAGAAGTCGTGGCAATCGAACCTATTGCGCCGACAACCGTGGCTGTGCCTGCTGCCCAGGCGATTGAGCTCGATGTTATCGACGAAGACGCCGACGTAATCATCATTAACAAGCCGCCTGGATTAGTCGTCCACCCCGGTGCCGGCATCAGCGATGGCACGCTGCAAAATGGATTGCTCTACCGATATCCAGAACTGGCAGATATTCCCCGCGCCGGCATTATCCATCGGCTCGACAAAAACACCTCCGGGCTAATGGTGGTCACGCGCACATTACAGGCCCATAAGGTGCTCACCGACAAGCTTGCCGAGCGGGAGATTAGCCGTGAGTACTTTGCCCTGGTACACGGCTGGATAATCTCTGGGGGAACCGTTGACGCGGCCATCGGCCGACACCCAGGCGACCGCACGCGCATGACCGTCACCGAAGGCGGCCGAGAGGCCCGCAGCCATTACCGGCTGGCACGGCAATGGCCGCATCACACCCTGTTACGGGTGCAACTGGACACCGGCAGAACTCATCAGATTCGAGTGCACATGCGCCACATTCGCCACCCGGTCGTAGGCGACCCCACCTACGGCAATCGTACCGGCCCACCCGCTCGAAGCGAAGAAGCCTTGCAGCAGGCTCTTCTTCAGTTCAAACGCCAGGCCTTACACGCTACCCGATTGGCCTTCGACCATCCCCGAACCGGCTTACCCGTGGAATGGGAACAACCCGTGCCCACAGATTTCCAGCAGTTAATCGACGCACTGGACCACGAGTACGGGGAAAATTGAATTCACTGGAGTGGATTACTCCTGACTGGCCACACGTTGCGGGTATCCATGCGCTCACCACCTGCCGAGCGGGTGGCGTCAGCCGTGACCGCTGGCTCGGACTGAACCTGACGACCCACGCGGGCGACAATCAAACTGCGGTGAACGACAACCGGCAGCGTTTGCTTGACCAGGCTCGCCTCCCCGAAGAACCCATTTGGCTGGATCAGCAACACGGCAACCATGTGGCGAAAGCCGATATTGCCGGGAGTCCGTCATCAACCCGCCCTGTCGTGGCCGACGCCTGCTTTACCGATCAGCCTGACTGCGTTGTTGCCGTCCTTACCGCCGACTGCCTGCCCATTCTGGTCCACAGCGCCGATGGCCAACAGCTAGCTGCGATCCACGCCGGCTGGCGCGGCCTTGAGCTGGGGATTATCGAACGCACTGTGAAACTTTTCCGCAACGCAGACGCAAGCCCGTCCGCGTGGATAGGCCCAGCAATCAGCCCACAAAACTACTGTGTCGACGACATGCTGCGAGACCGGTTTTTACTGCTGAATCCTGACTATCAATCATGTTTCACCCCAGCAGCACCCCGTGATAACAAACGACAATGGCAGATGAACCTCTCCTCGATTGCGGCCATTCAGCTCAAGGAGAATGGGGTCAAAAAAATTTACGGCAGCGGCATCTGCAACTACGAAGACAACCGTTTTTACTCGCACCGGCGTGACGGCACGACGGGCCGCATGGCCACCTTAATATGGCGAAGCACGCCAAACCACCATCCGTGACATCCTGCACTTATACTCAGCTCTATGTATATGGATTACAGTAAACACGCCAACAGACACCGCCCAATCCACCCCAGCACCTACGCGAGGCAAAATCATTGAGCAAACCCATAAAAATATTATTGGTCATTGTCGCCCTGGTACTTCTGCTGCCGGTGATTGCTGCGATCATTGCTACCCAGGTAATCGATACCGACGATATTAAAAAACTAGCCGCGGACCAGGTCGCAGCACAAACCGGCCGTCAGCTGACTATCGACGGCGAAATCGGAATGAGTATTTTCCCCTGGCTAAGCCTCGACCTGGGTCACACAAGCTTAAGTAACGCTCCAGGATTCGGCACAGAACCGATGATCGAAGTAGAGCAGATTTCCGTGAGCCTAAAGCTACTGCCACTGCTGTCCGGCAATATCCAACTGGACACCATTGAGCTCGATGGCTTGAAAGCAGACCTGCAGATCGATGCGGATGGTCAATCCAATTTTGCCGACCTCGCCGGCGAGCCCTCTGTTGCCGCTCAACAGCCGGCAACTACACCCGTTCAAAAAAGCTCCAGTGGTGGCATGGCACTCGCCATATTTACCCTCGGAGGCATTGAAATTACTAATGCCAGGATTCACTGGCGCGATCAAACCACTGGGACCGATATAGACGTTCATGATTTAAATCTTGAAAGCGGCGTCATCTTCCCCGGCCAACCCGTCGACATTGTGCTTGACGCCGTAGTCGAACTGATTGACCCAGCATTGATAACCCAACTCAGCGGCAGCGCAGAACTACTGATTAGCAACGATTTTAACCAAATCACACTGACCCCCTTCATTGTCGAAATAGCTGCAACTGGCGAATCACTACCCAATGGAAAACTGAATACCAGCCTGTCAACCGCTATTGCGGTAGACCTTGCAGCTGACACACTGGCAATCGACGGGCTAGCACTTGCCGCGCTAGGACTGGAGCTCAAGGCTGGTCTCGCCGTGACACAATTAAGCGAGGCCCCACAGGTCACCGCTGAACTCAATATCGCCCCATTTAACGCCCAGAAACTACTCAAAGCACTGGCAATGCCTGCCATCGAGACCGCCGATGAGGACGTGCTCAAAAACATCAGTGCTGGCCTGAAAATAACAGCTGATGAAAACCAGGCAACCTTGAGCAACCTGACCATTCAACTTGATCAAACGCAGATAAACGGCGAAGCACGCGTGGTCAACTTCGATAACCCGGCGATCAACTTCCAGCTCGCCCTCGACTCCATCGACCTTGACCGCTATTTACCGCCACCCCCGCCTGATCCGGTCAAACCAACGCCAACAACACCTGCAGTTCCCCAGACCGCATCGGCGGAAGAGCCCCTCAATCTCGGTGAGTCACTCGCCGGACTTGCTGCATTAACTCTCGATGGTTCACTAACCATCGGCAAATTAAAAATCAGCAACATCAGGAGTAACGATATTTCACTGAAGGTTAAAGCCAACAAGGGCCGCCTGGTTCTTGACCCAATCAGCGCAAATCTCTACGAAGGTAAATTTAACGGAGCAGTTAAGATCAATGGCTCCACCCAGCCACCGACTGTTTCCGTTACCCAGACGCTCACTGGCGTCAGCCTTGCACCGCTTAGCGAAGATGCCGCAGACATCGACCTGATTAGTGGCACAGCAACAATCAAGGCCACCCTGTCCACCCAGGGGAATCAGGAAGATGAGCTTATCCGCAACCTCAACGGCAAGATGGGGTTTGATATTGAAGACGGCACGCTGAAAGACATCAACATTGACCGCAGCGTCTGTCTGGCACGCAAGGGAATCAAAGTAATCAGCGGCAAAGAACCAAGCAACGAACCCTGCCCGCCGGACGGGCCAACCAAATTCTCTGCATTCAAGGCAACGGCTACCATCACCGACGGCATCCTGAAAAGTAATGACCTTTTTATCGAACAACTGCGCGTTGATCCAACCAAGTTTTTGCATATCAAGGGGGCTGGAAAAGTTGATCTTAACCAGCAGACCCTTGACTACCGAGTAATCGCCGCCCGCGTAAAAAAACAGGCAGACGGCAGCTATAAAACCCGTGGCAATGCAATACCAGTGAAGATAAGCGGCACCCTCAGCGCACCCAGCGTAACGCCAGACCTTGACGACGTCGTCAAGGAGCAGGCGCAAAGGAAGTTACTGGAAGAACTGGCCCCCAAACTAGCCCCCAAAGACGACGACTCGCCAGAAGAACAACTCAAGAAAAAATTTTTGCGAGGACTCTTTAACTGAACCTGGAGAGTCAACTGCTCGGGTCGGGATTTGCACAGCAGCTACTCGAATGGTTCGATCACTCTGGGAGGAAAGAACTGCCGTGGCAAAACCACACCAGTGCCTACCCGGTCTGGGTCTCAGAAATCATGCTCCAGCAGACCCAGGTGGCAACGGTCATCCCCTACTACGAGCGGTTTTTAGACCGTTTCCCTGATTTGGTGACACTAGCAAATGCTGCCGAAGACGAAGTGCTGGCCCTCTGGAGCGGACTTGGCTATTACGCCCGCGGCCGCAATCTCCATAAAACGGCTCGAGTTATTCGTGATGATCACGCCGGTCAATTCCCCGAAAACCTGGAAACCGTTCTACAGCTGCCAGGCATCGGCCGTTCCACCGCTGCAGCAATTCTTGCGCTGACCTGGAATCAACGCCAGACCATCCTTGATGGCAACGTCAAACGGGTACTGACCCGTTATCACGCCATTTCAGGCTGGCCGGGCATACGCAACGTCGAGCAGCAGCTCTGGCAATTAGCCGATACCCACACCCCGCACAATCGCTGCGCCGATTACACCCAGGCGATTATGGATCTTGGCGCCACGGTCTGCCGGCGCTCACGACCGGATTGTGATCGTTGCCCTTTACAACCTGGGTGTCTGGCACATTTAGATAACACCGTGTCCGATTACCCTTCACCCAAACCAAAAAAGATACGCCCCCATCGACACACCAACATGCTGGTGGTAGTCCGAGAATCAGGCGAAATACTGCTGGAAAAACGCCCGCCGACAGGTATCTGGGGCGGACTCTGGTGCCTGCCCGAACTCAACAGCTTGCCGGTTTCACTCAGCGACTGGGGGCGCCAACGCTACGGGATCAACATTGACCAACGTCAAAACCTCGATGCTATCAACCATAGCTTTAGCCATTTTGAGTTGACCATTACCCCCTTGATCTGCCGCGCGACCGACTCCGTAGAGCAGCTCATGGATAACCCCGACCGGCTCTGGTATAACCCCGTTCCTGCCACAACCGTGGGCATGGCTACCGCGGTCACCAAAGTCATCCGTGCCTACCTTCAAACCCTGGAGCAACCTCCGTCATGACCAAAACCGTTATGTGCCGCAAGCTCGGCAAAGAAGCCGCAGCCCTGGAGAAAGCCCCCTACCCCGGCGAAATGGGCCAGCGTATATTGGCCGAAATATCCAGTGAAGCCTGGGATCAGTGGGTAGCGCAGCAAACCATGCTAATAAACGAAAACCGCCTGTCGATGGCCGATGCCAGTTCCCGTAAATTTCTGGTTAAAGAGATGGAAAACTTTCTGTTTGGGGAAGGCTCGGAAACACCGGAAGGCTTCACTCCTCCAGAATAAACGGATTACCGAAACAGTCCCATGACAGATTTCACCATTATTGGCGGCGGCGTGATCGGCATGATGGTCGCCCGCGAACTGGCGTTGGATGGTGCCTCGGTAGAGCTGCTGGAAAGCGGCGAACCCGGGCGCGAGGCTTCCTGGGCAGGTGGCGGAATCCTTTCGCCACTGCACCCCTGGCGCTATCCTGATCCTCTGCTGCGCCTCGCTGCCCGCAGCCAGCAACTTTTTAAAACT
>QNFC01000033.1 GCA_003645395.1 Gammaproteobacteria bacterium | reverse complement strand
TTCCAGGGCGCCTGTAGCCCCAAACCCAGCAACATGATCTCGTCCTGATCCATTCGCCCACTCCACAATATTCCCGGTTTCTTGAGATCACCTAGTTTGGGGAATTCCACTGCAAACGTCGAGAAGCCCTTCTTTTCCACTACCCAACGCGCGTTAGAGTGACGACCCCGTCAATTTAACTCGGTTAACTAAGCGTTAAAAACCGGACAGTACACAACATGGCGCAACGACAAAACTTACTCAACGGCATCAAAATCTGTCACCATCAACAATAACCCCGTGTGGATCAGAGCAACCCATTTTTGGCAGTCTCCTGGCCAAGCTAACGGGAGTCAGCGAAACAGACAGGATCCAGTTCATGCCAACTACGCCAGACCATTCACCCGATACCGTTACCCGACCCAGCAAAGAACCCAGGTCTAAAGCGGGATGGCTGATCCCCTTTTTGTTGTTACTCGCAGTGGCTGGCTATCTCTTTTATGCCGATCAACAGGACCCCGTTGTTACCCCAGCTGCACCGCAATCTACAGAAGCCACCTCACCACCTTCTGCGCCGGCACTGCCGGATCCAGAGCCCCCGTCTATTCCACGAAAAGACCAGAAAACCCCGGTAGATAACTCGGCGACACCTGAGCAACCTGCTGCCCCCCCTCTCCCGCCATACAGTGAAGCCAATACTTTTATCAAAGAGCAGTTAGAGTCAGAACAGTGGCAGGCGCTAAATCTGAACAAAAAAACCCTGTCCGGGATCAACAGTAACCATTTCCTACAACGCAACACTGCTTTTCTGGATGGGCTTTCAAGAGGCACAGTGCTAAACAAATTAGTACCGTTTCGCCGCCCGAACACAGCATTTGTCGCCGACAAACAAGACGAAGCATTATCGATGGGCAACGCGAGCTTCCAGCGTTACGACCGGTTCACTCACAACATCATCGCGATTGACACCACTGAAGCTGCAGCATTTTTCCACTGGACCCGGCCATTGCTGGAAACCGCCTACAGCGAGCTCGGTTACCCGCCAGAAAAACTGGGTAACGCACTGATTTCCACCATCGACATTCTGCTTGCGACCCCGACTATCGAGACCCCCGTTGCCTTAAAACATGAATCTGTTTTGTATCAGTATGCTGATCCTGCCATCGAAGCGCTGCCCAGCGCCCAAAAGCAGATGCTGAGAATGGGGCCTGAAAATACTGCGGCGCTAAAACGCTGGTTAAGAAAGCTGCGCCAGGCGTTACTGACGACACCGGCGGACAACTAGTCAACAGTCGCCAGGGGGCAAGCTGAGGAAGCAGATACGGATTCAGAGCTTCCCTAAAATGACTGGGAAAGCCTGTCGCTACCGGGAAACTTTAACCACTACCCAACGAATTCCAAAGGCCTAAATGTGACTCTAAGATAGCAACCGACCGATCTGCCTGAGCAGTCTCAGACAACGAATAGCCACCGGCTGATATAGCAAATAAATCACGCCGGGTCGCTTGCTAATCCCCCAAACAGACATACACTTAGCCCCGCTAACGCTAACAACAGCCGTTAGTTTGATGGAACTTACTGTTCCGGGATAATCTTTTCACTGTATTAGTCTTTGATAAAAATAGGGAGTATCGCTTTATGTCTATGTTAAAACGTCTGGTGGTCGGCAGCTTGCTGGCTATCACCTTTATGGTTTCCAGCACCGCGATGGCCGGCGACACGCTGAAACGGGTTATCGACTCCAAGGTACTTAAAGTCGGGATGACGGCCGATCAGCCACCGATGAACGCCGTTAGCAGTTCCGGACAGTACATGGGTTATGACGTCGACCTGGCCAACGCACTAGCCGGCGCAATGCAAGTTAAACTTGAAATTGTCAAGATGCCTTTTGGCGACCTGATGACCGCCCTGGAAAAAGGCAAAATCGATATGGTTGCCTCCGGTATGGCTATCACACCAGAACGCTCCCTGAAGGTCTCTTTTGTCGGCCCTTACATCATGTCCGGCAAATCCATTCTGACCAAAAACTCAGTATTAGCCAAAATAGAGTCTAGCGAAGAGTTCAACCGCAAAGACCTCAAACTGGTTGCTTTGAAGAACTCCACCAGCTCTTCTTTTATCTCCGCCGTCGCCCCTGATGCAACGTTAATCGAAGTGGCTGACTATGAAGAAGGTGTTGCCATGGTTATCAACGGCACGGCCGATGCAATGGTTGCCGATATGCCAGCTTGCATGCTGTCCATTTTGCGCCACCCCGATGCAGGCCTGGCCACACTAAGCAGCCCGGTAACCATTGAGCCGATCGGAATTGCTATCAGCAAAAAAGATCCGCAGTTCCTTAACCTGATTGATAACTATCTGGAGACCTACAGCAACATGGGTCTGCTGGAAAAACTAAATGCTAAATGGTTCGTGGACAAAAGCTGGATTGCCGCACTGCCTCGGTAACGAGTCTGGTAATTACAGAAAAGGGCTGGCTTTTATGCCGGCCCTTTTTTTTGGACGGCAACACCTCGGACTATATTAGCCAGGCTAGTAACCCACCGGAATTGATGAGTAGACCCAGCCCAAAAAGGTGACATGGTGATTCCCCGGTCGCTAATTTCCTCTGGCTCTGTGCTTACCAGGCGGGTTAAACCACTCAATCTGATTGTTTGTACGCAGCCAGCCTCTCGGTTAACCATTCGCCAACTGAGCGACGCTCCTCACCCTCGCAACTTAAATAATAAACGTTGCCAGTCCATGAGCTTTTCGTGGCCAGACGATTAATAAACTGCTCGGCACTTTTCGCGTATTTTTTACCTTTTCGATACTTCAGACGCAGGTGGCTTTCCGCATTTTCCGACGAATGCTCAGACCCGTTGCGGACAAAAATACAACCGCTTTGGCCTACCGACTGCAGCAGGTATTCGATTTCCTCATTAACCCTATTGTCACCTGCCACAAGCACTCCAGAACAAACCAGTAAAAACAAACCAGCCGAAATACGCGCTAGCCGACTCATATCCCAAACCATGCCGACATCGGGTTGTGATCAGAGCTTTGCACGCTACGTGTGCCAGTAGAGCCCACGTTCAGGCCACGAACATAACTATGATCGAGGCGAAAACCAAATACGGTTTTACGATGGTCCTCCTCAAACTGGAGTGGCTCAAGATCAAGGTCCTCGGCGAGCTCGTTTAAAACGGTTAACCGTTTTTTCCGCCAGGTGTTGAAATCTCCAGACAAAATCACCGGCCCCTGGTGATCACTCAAAATCTGTCTGATCTGTTCGATCTGTGTCTGGAATTCGGTAACCCCCAGGGTGAAATTCACGCCGTGGTCATTCACAACTACCAGAGTTTCGCCGGTACCGGTCAGCCCATACTCGGTGATAATCGTTGCCTTGGGTGTCCCTAACCAGGGCTCCAAAGTACTCAGGTTGCACTGAACCAATGGTTCGCTACGGCTCAAGGTCATCACACCAGTCAACTGGCCCGAACTCCGATACCCAGGACTAAAAGACCAATGCTCCAAACCGTCGATTGCGTCAGTAAAGTCGGAACTGAGCACGGCCTCCTGAATTAACACGAGGTCTTTACCTTGCCCTAGCTCGCCAAAATCGCTGCGCCAGTTGGCCAGCTCCCCTTTCTTCATGTTCCAGTTCATAAACCCAATGCTGGCAGCATCAAGCTCCGCCTCCACATTCTCTGGCATGGTGCCCAGACGACCGCCGCAACTGGCAACGTCTACCGCGATGTCGCGGTCATGAGCAGCAAAGCTCTCCTGACTATTATCATCCCGCGAGGCAGAAAAACTGGCGCAGCCAGAAATCTGCACCAGCAAAATCACCGTCACAACAATTTTTATTCGAAGGCTCATACCCTGCGCGCACCCCTGGTCTATGCAGATAAAAAAACCGTTAAAAATCCCTTTCGAACACTTGCTAGCGCCCGTAAACCGGCAGGTTAAGAGTTCGATCCACTGCTAATAGTTCAAAAACCAACCTCAGCGATTTTCCAGACGATTAAAGTCGAGCATGCCTGATGTCAGAGGATTGAGCTGCCAATAGGCCTGATGGAAGGTATCGCTATTCGGCCAGAAATCTGGATCCGTTCGCCTTACTCCGTAATCATCAAGCAGATCAGCGTAATCGCTTTCGACTTCGAGGCTACTTATTGCATCGACAAAATCGCCCAGCTCGCTCGCATCCACCCGATAAAACGTGTTGGGGTAGGCACCAATGAAACCGGGAATCACCGACAGGGTGTCATCCGCAGGCAGGCGATTCTTCTGCTCTTTGAGCATCGATGTCATGCTCGAATAAGCACGATTAGCCACCAGGCTTACATACTCATCGCCCGTCGCACTGTGGATTTGCACAAAGGCGACCTCGGGCATAAGGTTGACTGGCCTGCCTTTAAGCGGGTGAAGACGCTCTAATTCGTTACGTATTTCCGGTGAACTAATCGCGGATAACTCATGCTTCGTCGGTAACACGGCCTTCAGCCGCTGTTCCAACATAGCAAATAGCTCCTGTTTTTGATCATCGGTTTTATAGTCAATGTTCGGTACCGAATTTTTCTCGAAAACTGGCAACGTCAAATGGGTTTTAATCTCTTCCGCGTCAATACCCTGATACCAGAGATCCCGCTCCCGAGCCCGAGCGGCGGCCGGCAACATCTGCAAAAAGTTAGTCTCGGCTTCCATACGCAGAAAATCCATATAAAGGCGCGTCATTAACTGATGCCCGACATTACCAAACACGTCATAACCCGCCACCAGCAGATAGTGAATACGCTCCAATATGCCGTAACCAATTACCCACGCCGTCTTCGGTGTTTGCCCAAGCAGCCCTTTTTCGACCGTCGCGCTGTCGAAATGCCTGAATACGGTCAGCGCAGCATTATCATTAACGCCATCGCCATCCCAGACCAAATCCAGACTGATCGCATCCGGCGGTACGTGGGCTGCAATATACTGATCACGATCACTCAACATAGACTGCTGTTGCTTTTTATATTGCCTCCAGCGGGTTAGTGGCCGAAAAACACTGCCGATTGCCGCCGGCATCTGCAGAGACTCATTCCGTTGTGCCATGAAGTCTTCCATAAGCCCCAGTGAAGGGCTGTCAGGGTTCGTGAAAAACACCCAAAAATCATCCTGAATTACGCTTAGCGCTACCTGGCCTCGGCACACTGTTCCTTTAATAAACGCCATGATGGTGAACTGGGCTTCATCGAGCAGAAACTGATAGCGAGAATGAGTTGGCATCTCATCAAAAGTGATAAAAGGATTAGACGCATACTCCGCCACATAGGACGGTAATTGAGTGACCTCATAGGGTTCGTCGACAAACAGTGATTGCCAGCGTTGCATGCGCTGTTCATCAAGCCGGTAGGGCATGTGGGTTTTGGTAACGATGGTACTGAGAACCGGCTGAATCCGGTAATAAACACGCTCGACTCCCGGGTCATCGTAAGGCCGACGAGTCACAATTAACTCGATAGGCTCGCCTGGCGGCGTAGCCGAGCGGACCACAGTGAAAAACGCTTGGTTATCCAGGTCGGGGAAATAGAGATGGGCAAAATAGAGGTGTTCAAAAAGGTAGCGAGCGACCAGCTGCTCTTTGAGTGAATCACCATTAATAAAGGCCTCCCACTGCTTAATATGTTCGACATATTCTAGCGCTAACGGCGGTCTCTTCGTATACACCGCACCCTGCTCGATCCAGCGCTTCAGCACGTCCTGCTCAGCATCCGGCAGTCCAGGCAACGCATAGGGCATGCCCCACAACGGGTGCTCTTTGGTAAATTTATCAAAGGTATCGTCCGCAGCGCAGGACTGGTCGCGCTCCAGTGACAGATCAAAACTGTCTGGCAATTGCTTCACATCTGGCAAGGGGTTCTGGTCTTTTAGCGCCAGCATGCGATACATAACACTGGCTTCCCGATTGGCATCTGGGGTATCTGCCCGCTCGTTGAGGACCGGATAAAAACCTTTCTCCCGCCACCCGGCGACCGAGTGCGCATCTTCAAAGATGCGTGTGGGCTGCGCTTCCCTAATCCGCGTGGCGTAAACTTCGGCTTTACTCCCACCGCGTTCAATACCTTCAATCGAGCTTAGTTTTAACTGGCAAGGTGCGTCGTAACAGCCGTGGCAGACCACACACCGATTTTCCAGTATCGGCTTTACTTCGGTCCAATAATCAGTGTCGCCAGCCGGCAGCACTGCGACGGCCCGCTCATGGGGTTCAGCAGGACCGTACAGCTTGCCAAACTCTCGGGTACCAACAGCGGCACAGCCGCTGATCAAGATGACTAAAAGCAGCCAGTGTTTGCCGGTCAGCAGATCTCGATATCGGTTCCTCATAAGCTGGTTAATTTTCCATAATGTAAATGAAGATAAAATGCGCACTAAATTATAGATAGTTACCCCGCAGATGACCATTACGGCTGCGTTAGACAGCCCCCCAGCACAGAGGCAACACCTTTTGATACTGTCAGTTATGCGTCACATCGCCTTCCTCAGTTTTAGCCTTTCTATACTGGCCGGCTGCGCAGGCACGCTTGAGCCCGTACACCAGATGCCGGAAGCCGCCGCTACACCGTCTAAAAGCCAACTGTGGACGGATCTCGAATCTTTGCGTAGTGATGACTGGCATTTTTTACTGAACGACGGCGCGTCGGCATTGGACTGGCGACTGCGCGCCATTGATAGCGCCACCCAAAGTATTGACCTGCAATCTTTCCTCTGGGAATTCGACCGGGTCGGCGAAGCGGTATCAAGTCACCTGCTGGCAGCGGCAGAACGCGGCGTGCGTATCCGTATTTTGATCGATGACTCATTCCTGTATGGGGCCGATGCCAGCGTTGCAAAGATTGATGCCCACGCCAATATCGAGTTTCGTATTTTTAATCCCTACAAGCGTCGGTCAGACAGTGTTGTGACCCGCGAAATTCTTAATCTGGGCGCTTTTCACCGACTTAATCACCGCATGCACAACAAAGTCATGATTGTCGATAGCCATGTGGCCCTAATCGGCGGGCGGAACATAGCCGACCAATATTTCGGCTTGCACGACACCGCCAACTTCCGCGATATGGAACTGGTAGTCAGCGGCCCGGGCGTGAGCGATCTCAGCGCAGGCTTCGACCAATACTGGAACGACGACTGGTCTATCCCCGCTCACACGCTTATCCAGCAGCGTGACCTTGATCCCGCTTTAAGCGTCACTGACAGACCGCCATCGGCAATCAGCCACATCCACCAGGAAGAAAGCCAGCAGGTAAGAACCGCACGGTGGTTGAGCCTGGCCGAACGGGGCATTCCCGGCAAATCCCGCCTGCTGCTGGACAAACCCCCGGTAAACAATCCTGCCAACCGGGCTGAAGCACCCGTTCAGCTCGGTCTGGAAATCAATGCGTTGATGGATAGCGCAGAAGAAGATATCTGGATAATTTCAGCTTACCTGATCCCCACAGCTGAGTTTGAACAAACCATTGAGCGTGTGGAAAAGCGCGGAGTCAATGTCCATATCCTGACCAACTCGATTCGTTCCAACAATCATGTCAGCGCCCACAGCGCTTACCGAAAACACATCCGTAGATTGCTCGAACATGGGGCTGATTTATATGAGGTGCGCAGCGATGCCAAAGATCGCGACATCTATATGCAAACACCGCTAGAAAGTAAAAGCCTGGCATTGCACGCTAAAATTATGATTGTTGATCAAAACAAAGTTTTCATCGGTAGCGCAAATTTCGACCCTCGTTCACTGAAAATCAATACCGAAATGGGGCTGATCGTCGATAGCGAAGCACTCAACCAGCAGCTGCGACAAGCTACCGCGCCCGACTTTCTACCGCGTAACGCATGGCACCTTCGGCTCACCGACGCAGGGCAGATAGAGTGGATTTCAGATGACCGCACTCTGAAACATCAACCAGCACAATCATTTATGCAGAGAATCGAAGACTGGTTTTTTGCTCATTTACCTATCGAAAATGAGATGTAACTTACCCAGCTAACAGCCTGCGAAATTAGTAGGGGCTGATAAAAAACCCCAAATAGAGAGGCGTAAATTGACAAGTCATCAATCAAAAACCGGGCTCGCGCTGATAGTACTCACCCTGCTTACCGGCTGCTCACCAGAACCCGATTCACAATCGACACCCTCGCCAACAGATAACTCGGCTGCTACGGCCCAGATTCAAAACCCGGGCGCACCAGAACTGGATCAAATCGTCAATGCGACTTTTTCCGGCCTCTATCAGCACCCCATTACGCTCACTGACGGCCGTTGGGAAGGTGAGCCCTATGCTGCGGGTGGGGCTTCGCGCCCATCTGTCGGGTTGATTCCCGACTCCTATCTAATTGGCGATCTCGATGGCGATGATGCCGCGGAAGCCGTGGTGATGCTATGGCAAAGTTCCGGCGGCTCCGGGGTTTTTAGCCATCTGGCAACATTCGTATGGCGTAATGGCGAAATCGTCAATACCGGGGTCGCGCCCATTGGTGATCGCGTGCAGGTACGCTCGGCTCGAATTGATGACGAGCAGATCATCCTCGATGTCATACAACAGGGCCCGGGCGATGCGGCCTGCTGCCCATCCCAAAAAGCCACCCGCCACTGGTCGTTGAGCAAAGATACATTAATCGAAGGGCAGGCACAGCTAGAGGGACAATTGACCCTTGCCGATATAGACGAAAAGGAGTGGCAGCTTGTTCAGCTCGATCGCAACGGGCCTCTACCAGAATCGGTGCAGGTCACCCTGCAGATCTACGGCGACCGTCTGGCTGGGCAGGGGCCATGCAATCGATATTTCGCAGGGGTTGAAGCCGGCAATGGCCCTGGCGAAATCAAAATTGGTCAATCGGGTACTACGAGGATGGCCTGCCCCGATCCACTGATGCCGCTTGAGCAGAAGTATCTCAAGTTGCTTGCAGGCGTCAACCGCTACGGGTTTATGATGGGCAAGCTGGCACTCTCGTGGCAATCAGAGAGAAAGCACGGCACAATGCTTTTCACATTAGGGAACCAGGCCACAAAGAGCAACGACGCGGATAATTCTAACTAATGGCAATAATGACTAACTCACTAAAGCTATTCTGCCTAAGCGTATTGCTTGCCGTTTTATCTGGCTGTGCATCGGTCGATTTTGATTATCCAAAAACCGTATCCACGGCGCCCACCGATACCGAAGACACTCATCTTGGCAGACAGATCGTGGGCCTGGTTGAACAACACCCGGGAGAGGCTGCTTTTTATCCGCAGGGAGACGGCATTGATGCGCTGGCCGCGCGCCTGTTATTGGCCGAGTGGGCTGAACGGACCATCGATGCCCAATATTATTTACTCACCGATGACATCGTCGGCTTCGCCTTTTTAAATTCACTA
This sequence comes from Gammaproteobacteria bacterium, assembly GCA_003645395.1. Lineage (GTDB taxonomy): Bacteria > Pseudomonadota > Gammaproteobacteria > Immundisolibacterales > Immundisolibacteraceae > QNFC01. The sequence continues at coordinate 1,470 of QNFC01000033.1, read as the reverse complement.
CTTCGCGCCGCTGACCGCGGCGTACGGGTGCGCCTGCTGTTAGACGACATGTTTACCCAGGGTTACGACCCGGGTTTAGCTGCCCTCGATTCTCACCCAAACTTTGAGGTCCGCATTTTTAACCCCTTTGCCCGGCGCTCAGCAAGGTTTATGGATGCCGCGACCAGCTTTTCACGCATTAACCGCCGCATGCATAACAAATCTTTCACGGTGGACAATCAAATCACCGTGATCGGCGGCCGCAATATTGCCAATGAGTATTTTGGTGTAAACCCCGACAAAAAATTTGGCGATCTCGATGTAATGGCCCTTGGCCCGATCGTGGCAGAAGTCTCTGATATGTTTGACGATTACTGGAACCACGAAGCTGCAGCACCCCTCCCTGCATTCGCCAAGATGCCCAAAGATCCTGCCGCGGCGTTGGCGGAATTACGCACCACAATTGAGCAATCCCGCGAAGAAATTCAGGGCACACCCTATGCGGCGGCGGTCAACAGAGATGTGCTCGACTACATTGGGTCTAACGAGGCACTTTACACCTGGGCACCGTATACTCTGGCCTATGATTCGCCCGATAAGGTGCGAAAAGAACTGGCGGAAAATGCCGCGTCGATCACAACTCCGTTACGGGATTACCTGATCAATGCTGAACACGAAATAATCATCGTCTCCCCCTACTTTGTGCCCAACAAAAAAAGCATAGAGTGGTTCGGTGAAATGGAAAAACGCGGCGTCAATGTCATCATAGTCACCAATTCATTGGCCGCCAATAATCAGTTGCTGGTTCATGGTGCTTACGCGTCATCACGCAAACCCCTGCTGGAAGACGGGGTCGAAATTTATGAGCTGAGACCGGATGCAAAAGTAAAAGGCGCCCACATTATCGGAGCTAAATCAGCCACGGCAACCCTGCACACCAAAGCCTTTATCGTTGATCGTCGCAACTTATTTATCGGCTCGTTTAATTATGATCCCCGCTCTGCCTATATCAACACTGAACTAGGAGTAGTCATCGAATCGCCCGAGCTAGCTGAACCGCTGGTCGACCGGCTGTTCCGGGTAGCCCCAACACAGGCCTATAAAGTTTTTTTGAATGACCAGGGCAAGCTAAGGTGGCGCACATTAGAAAATGGCCAGGAGGTGGTTTTTGACAAAGAACCAGAAAGCAGCTGGTGGCAACGTTTTATCTCCGGCTTTACCGGATTGTTACCGATAGATAACCAACTATAACCGTCCTGCTGTCGGTAAGGGATTTGCGCCGCACTTCCTGGAGTCCGGACAGGTTAATCCGCAACTCATCTATTCGCTCCCGCAGGCCGATCGATAATTGTAGGATTTTTTCACCATGCTGATCTCCTGCTGATACGTTCAACCACCCAAACGGATGTGTAAACAGGTCAGGATGACCCGGCGGTTCCAGAACTTTGCGCTGATCATTGCTAGCCTTTTGGCTGCCCCCCTCGTACGGCT
>QNFC01000032.1 GCA_003645395.1 Gammaproteobacteria bacterium | reverse complement strand
CAAGGGTGCGCGGATCGTCCACCACCGCAAAGGCAATGCCAAGCAGTTTGTCTGTTCCTATCACGGCTGGGCGTTTAATACGGCGGGTGAGTGTGTCTATATTAAAGACAAAGAGTCGGGTAATTATGCCGAACCGTTTGAGCAGATGGATCACAACCTGCACAAAGTAAAATTTGGAGCCTATCGTGGTTTTCTGTTTGCCAGTTTGAGTGATGACGTGCCGAGCCTCGAAGAGCACCTGGGTGAGGCTAAAGCGCTGCTGGATCTGGTTTGGGACCAGGGACCGGATGGGGTAGAGATTATCCCGGGTAGTTCTACCTATACTTATGACGGCAACTGGAAGATGCAGGTTGAGAACTGTATTGATGGTTATCACCTTACCTCCTGTCACCCCAGTTTTATGAACGTCGTCAGCCGTCGTAAAGCCGGGGAGAGCGACAATAAGCAGGTGAAGTCCATCGACTTCACTACGCTGGATCAGGTGCCCGGTGGTACTGCCAGTATGGCTCGGGGCCATGCAGTTATTTATGCGCCGAACCCGGCAGAATCTGAACGAGGCCTTTATCAGCACAAAGATGAGCTGGTCGAGCGCTGTGGCGAAACCAAAGCCAAATGGATGCTGGCGACGCGTAACCTGACCATCTACCCCAACGTCCAGTTTGCTGAGAACGCTTCACTGCAGATGCGCATGATCCGGCCGCTGTCGCCGGGGCAGACGGAAATGACCATTGTCTGTATCGGTGCCAAAGGTGAAAGTGACGAGGCGCGGGAGATCCGCATTCGTCAGTACGAGGATTTTTTCAATACCTCTGGACTGGCCACCCCGGATGACACCATCGCCTATGAAGATTGCCAGTTTGGTCATAGTGCCCTGACTATGGAGTGGGCACAGGGTTATACCCGTGGCATGACCAAAGTTAAAACTGAGGCAGATGCGTTCACCAAAGAAATAGGTTTTACCCCCGATACCAGTTTCTTCGGGCGAATGATGGATGAGGATGAAACGGTCTATTTTGGCGGTTATCGCGCCTGGAAAGACTTCATCAAAGAAGGGCTGGCGGCGGATGGCAAGTAAATTTTTCGACGCACGTATCAATGAATTTAGCCTGAGCATGGAGGCGGAGTGATGAGTAACAAAATAGAAATGTTGGCAGCTGCCAGTGAGCTTCTTTATAAAGAAGCTTTTTACGTGGATGGTCAGAAGTGGGACGAGTGGCTCGACCTGTTCACTGAGGATTGTGAGTACTGGATGCCCTCCTGGAAGGATGAGCACGAAGTTACCGAAGATCCCAAGCGTGAAATATCGCTGATTTACTACAGTGGTCGATTTGGGCTTGAAGACCGAGTCTGGCGGATTCGTTCGGGTCAGTCGATTGCCAGCACGCCACTGCCGCGTACGTCCCATGCGGTTAATAACATCATGGTCGATGACCTGACCGATGATGGAATGACCGTGCGTTCCACCTGGCAGGCGAATTGCTTTTTTCATAAAAAGAACAAATCAGATCTGTTCTATGGCGATTACGAGCACAAGCTGCGTAAAACAGACGATGGCTGGAAAATCTGTCGTAAATATGTCGTCCTTAAGAACGACTATATCCCCACCATGCTGGATATCTATAACGCATAAGTGGGTGTGAGGGCGTTGTTCACGGGTGATTGACGTCATCCGTGGGTAACGTCCTCCGTTATTTATTAAAAACTATTTCTCAGGAGCAAGGCGATGTCAGCCGACCCAAAAGATTTGCCCGTAGAAAGACTTGAATCCCCCAGCAATATGACCGCAGCCTACTGGCTGGAGGCGATGAATGAAGTGGGGGTGGAGTACCTGTTTTGCAACATGGGTACCGATCATGCCCCGATTATTGAAACCATGGCCCAGTGGCAGGTGGAAGGTAAACCCTTCCCGAAAGTGATTCTGGCCCCTCATGAAAATACCGCCATGCATATGGCTATAGGCTATTACCGCATGACCGGCAAGGCCCAGGCCGTGCTAGTGCATGTAGATGCGGGCACTGCTAATGCAGCCATGGCCATGCACAACGCCTTTCGTTCTCGTGTGCCGATTGTGCTCATGGCCGGTACCGCACCGGTAACCCTGCGCGGCGAGCTGTTAGGCACCCGTGATACCTACGTACACTTTATTCAAGACCCCTACGATTTGAAGGGCATCGTGCGTAATTACACTAAATGGGAATATCAGCTGCCCACCGGTATTGTGGTCAAAGAGGCGATTCGTCGCGCCTTCACCATGGCCGAGAGCGACCCTCCAGGACCGGTATTCATGACCCTGCCGCGGGAAATTCTTGCCGAAACCTGGGAGCCGGAGCAGATTGCCTCCTTCTCCAACGAGCAGTATGGCCCGATGAAGTACACCGGGGTTGACGATGCTCAGCTGATGGGTGTTGCGGATCGGCTGTTAGCGGCAAAGTTTCCGTTGCTGATTACTAGCTATTCAGGTCGTAACGAAAAAACACCTGCCCTGCTGGATGAGCTGGGGCAGCTGACCGGAATGGGGGTTATCTCATCCTATCCGCAAGTGCTCAATATTTCTGTGCAGTCTCCGGCGTTTCTGGGCAACCTCAGTGAAGCCCACCTGCCTAATGTTGATTTTGGCCTGATGGTAGATACTGATCTGCCGTGGATGCCGAAAAACGCTGAACCAAACCCGGATACACACTGGGTGCAGATCGATATCGATCCGATTAAAAACGATATCCCCATGTGGGGTTTCCCGAGCAACCAAAAGATCCAGGGTGACAGCTACCTGATTCTCAGCCGGTTACTGGAAATCTGCAAAGAGAAAATGACCGATAGCGCAGCGGCCGCTGCAAAAAAACGCATGGAGTGGATCGACGGCCAGCGCCAGGAAGCGGTGGTGTTTATCGAGAACCTTGCTGCCGATAAGGGCACTCCAGGGTTGATTAACCCGGCCTACCTCTGTGCTGAACTCAACAAGGTGCTGGACGAAGACGATATTCTGGTTAGCGAAGCGGTGATGAACGAGCCTTCGGTGGCTATGCAGATTGGTCGCACCAAGCCGGGCACAGTGATGGGTCTGGGTGGTGGCGGTCTCGGTTATAGCCCTGGTTCGGCGTTGGGAGCCAAGTTGGCGAAGCCGGATGCGATGGTTATGCACCTGTCGGGCGATGGTAGTTTCTATTTTGGTAACCCTTCATCCACTTATGAAGTGGCCCGTGAGCATGGCTTGCCAATTTTCACTATCGTCTTTGAAAATGGTGGTTGGTCTGCGGTCAAGCAGTGCACCAAGCTAGTTCATCCAGATGGTGTTTCGAGCGATACCAATGAGTTTCAGGCGCGCCTGAACCCCAGCTATCAGTTTGAAAAACTGGTGGAAGCTGCCGGTGGTCACGGTGAAGACGTGATTAACCCTGATGACCTGCCTGCGGCGATTGCCCGTTGTGTAGAAGCGGTTAAAGGTGGTCGCTCTGCAATACTGGTTGCCCACGTTACCCGGCTCTAATCTGGGGGTAACTAACCTTCCGGTAAGTTGATTAAAAGGAGACAGCGATATTGATTGCTGTCTCCTTTTTTATTGGGCAGGATAGGCGTTCAAGAAAATATTAGGGAGAGGAAATGTCCAGACAAAAAGTTCTAGTAGTTGGTGCCGGCGCAATCGGTGGGGTGTTTGCCAGTTATTTTGCCAAGGTCTCTGACGTCACTATATTTGATGTTAATCAGGCCCATGTTGACGCCATCAATGCCAATGGACTGAGGTTGAGCGGTGAGACTGAAATGGTCACCCAGATTCCAGCCGTCAGTGACCCTGCGGCGCTGGCTGATCAACAGTTTGATGGGGTAATGATTTCGGTGAAGGGGATGTTCACCCGGGCAGCGGTTGAGTCACTCAAGCCCCACCTGAAGGGTAGTCCGGTTCTGTTTACTATTCAGAACGGTCTCGGTAATGTCGAAGTTTTACAGGAACTGGTCGATTGGCCGGTAATGCACGGTATTACTCTTGAGGGTGGTCATTTCATTGAGCCGGGGCACGTAAAACACCTGGTGCGCGGCGAAGAATCCTGGGTCGGCCCGTCTCGGGGCAGTTTCGAAGAGATGCGCTGGTTTGGTGAGTTGATGGATGAGTCCGGGATCAAGACGCGTACCGTCGCTGATCCTTCAGGAGCGATCTGGTCAAAATTTATTTTTAACTCCACGCTTAACCCCATCGGCGTGTTGATTCGCGGTGTCCCCGAGGTGATGTACCAGAGCGATGAAATTTACGAGCTGGTCAACGAGATGATGAACGAGGGTACTCAGGTAGCTAACGGTCTGGGTATCGAGCTGCTGTTTGATCCAATGCATTTCATCAATGATCTGCGTAGTGGCAAAATTCCGCCGCTGAAACATGCCGGCTCCATGAGTTATGACATTGCCGAGGCGCGGGCCACTGAAATTGAGTTTTTGACCGGCTACATGGTGCGTAAGGCGGACGAGCTGGGCATTGATGTTCCTGTCACTCGTTCGGTCTACCGACTGTTGGTTGGTACTGAAATGGGCGTTTTTATCCGCAAGGACAGCGGTGAGCGCAGACAGACCGCGAAAACAGTCTAGGTCGGTCGCAGAGGTTTAACCCAGTGATCTATACCTGTGTAGATGATTATCGGCGGGCGGCGAAAAGCTATCTGCCGAAGACCATTTTTGATTTTGTCGATGGCGGCAGTGAGCGGGAAATTACTCTGCGTGCCAACCGCGGTGATTTTGAGAATATCTTCTTTAATCCACGCACCCTGGTAGACGTTGGCAAGGTTGATCTGTCCACTGAGCTACTCGGTGAACAGATCAGTATGCCGCTGATTATCGCGCCGACTGGGTTGGCAGCAATCGTCCACACTGAAGGGGATGTAGCCGCGGCGCGCGCCGCCGAGCAGGCAGGAATTCCCCATGTGTTGTCGACGACGGCATCTGATTCTATTGAAAAGGTCGCTGCTGGGGCGGGTGGTAATAAATGGTTCCAGCTCTATTTTTTCCGCGATCGTGAGTTAACCAGGGGTTTCGTTGAAAGGGCGCAGGCCAATGATTACCAGGCCCTGGTGATGACGGTTGACCTGGTGCGCGGCGGTAAACGAGAAAAGGATATTCGTAACGGTTTTACCGTGCCGCCACGGATCACACCGCAGAATTTCCTCGATATGGTTGGCCATCCACGCTGGTTGCTGCGCATGGCCCCGCACCTGAAAAAAATCACCATGGGTAATGTGGAAGGTATAGACGGAGCAGGAGAAGGCGTCGTAGCGCTCAGTGCTTTTATGAATGAGCAGCTTGACCCGACTATTTCCTGGGATGATCTCGCCTGGTTGCGAGGGATTTGGGATAAGCCCTTGCTGGTGAAGGGGGTGCTCAATGCGGAGGATGCCCGGCGTATGGTCGATATGGGGGCCGATGGCATCATCATTTCTAACCACGGTGGTCGGCAGCTTGATGGCGCGCCTTCGACGATTTCCGTGCTTCGCGAAATTGCGGATGCGGTGGCCGGTGATGCTGACATTATTCTAGACAGTGGTATCCGTCGCGGTGCTGATATTGTTAAGGCGCTGGCTCTGGGGGCAACGGCCTGTGGTATCGGTAAATCAATGCTTTATGGACTGGCTGTCGACGGTCAGTCAGGGGTTAGTGGCGTGATAGAGATGTTACGCCGAGAAATTGACCTGGCGATGGCGATGACCGGCACTCGGCAGATTGCCGATCTCACCGCTGATACCCTTCGTTAAACGAAATATTTTACTGACCAACATTTTTTGATTTTGCTACTATCGACTACTTGACTAGGACGTAACGGGAGGAACGACTATGAACGCACCCAAACACCAATTCGCCGAGATGTACCCGCAGCTGGGTAAAGGCCCGGTGAGTACCGAATCTGCTGTTTCAAAGGAGTTTTTTGAACAGGAGCGGGAAAAAATTTTCCGCCATCAATGGTTTGCTCTGCTTAAAAGAGACAGCGATATTCCCAACCCGGGAGACTATTTTGTCCGTGAAATCGAAATTATCGGCGTCTCCGTGCTAGTTATTCGCGGTGACGACGGGCAGGTGCGTGCGTTTCATAACGTCTGTACCCACCGTGGCAATCGACTGGTTCACGATGAATTGGGTTGCACCACCGGTATGCAGTGTGATTTTCACGGCTGGACTTTCAATCGTCAGGGTGAACTCGCCTATGTGACCGACGAAGAGCAGTTTTACGGGCTGGATAAAGCCGCCATGGGCATGCCGACAATCCATCTCGACAGCTGGCGCGGATTCCTGTTCGTTAATTTTGACGAAACTCCTCGCGAGACCCTCGAAGTGGCAATGGGCGAGTTTAATCAGGACCTTGCCCCGTTTGAATTTGAAGGGCTTGAATGCATTGGCCGTTATCGCTACGACGTCGATGCCAACTGGAAAACAACCATGAACGCTTTCCAGGAGGGCTATCACGTTGCTTTTGTACACAAGCGCTCGGCTCCTGATGCGTTTACCGGTAACGATAATCCCTACTGCCACATTCCTAAAATCAAGCTGCAGGAAAATGGTAATCAGTCTCTGGCCGTGCCTGGCGCGCCGGACCACAAGCTCTCCCCCACTGAAGAATTAGCCTTCAAGTTTGGTTCTACCTTTACCCAGGGTGTGGGGAACACCGAAGCTTGCCCCGGTACCTGGCAGGGCGAAGCGGAGAACTGGGGGTTCGATCTGAACATTATCTTCCCGTTTTCGCGCATTAACGTCGGCGCGGGTTGGTGCTATGTCGATGCCTTTTGGCCGATTGCCCAGGACAAAACAATTTATGAGCTGGCTTACTATTTTCCCAAGCCGATTAAACCGTCACAGATGATCAGTCAGGAGTTCAGCAAAATAGTTCTGCGTGATCTCTCCCGGGAAGACCTGTCCACTAACGAGGTGACCCACGCCGCACTGATGGCCGGCAGCATAAAAAATATTTATCTGTCTGATCAGGAGGTGGCGGTTCGCCACCTCTACAAAACTGTGACTGATCGGGTCAATGGCAGCTGATTGGCAGCTCCTTAACAATTGAATTTAGGGAAATTATCGTGACCAAGAAAATGAATTTTGGCGTCTACACAGAGATTCAGGTCAACAAGGGCGACAACTATAAGCGTCGTCTGGACGAAACCATGATGTTGGGCCGTCGAGCTGATGAGCTCGGTTATGACGTGTTCATGGCGTTGGAGCATCATTTTTTTCAGACTTTTTCCACCTCAGCTAATCCCTTAGCGCTGTTCAGTGCCCTGTCGCAGGTCACCGATAACATCCGCTTCCGGGCTATGTGTCATACCCTGCCCATTCATAACCCAATGGTGTTGGCAGAAGAGATTGCCATGGCGGATCTGATTTGTGATGGCCGTTTAGAGGCGGGTGTTGGCCGCGGTCACGGCTGGCTGCACTGGTTTTGCGGCCTGGATCCGATGGACAGCGCTGTTAAGTATCGCGAAACTATCGAGATCATGCATAAGGCCTGGACCGAAGAGAGCTTCAGTTACGACGGCGAGTACTACCAAATTCCAGAAGTGTCGGCGGTGCCCAAACCATTGCAAAAAGGTGGGCCACGTATCTATCTGACCGGCACCAGCGGCAAGTCATTTGAGCTGGCTGGCGAAAAAGGTTGGGGTATTGTGGTTGGTGGACCGGCCCCGGTAGAAATTTTTCTCGATGCGGTGCACAAGTACCTTGATGCCTGCGAAAAGTTTGGCAATGAACCAGACATCGGTTATGTCACCTGCTGTTACCTTGCAGAGGATGAAAAAAGTGCCCGCAAGGAAGCCGAGGCCGATATGTTACAGAGCTATAAAAATCTCGCGGTGCCACAGATGAGCATTAAAACTGATGAACAGAAGGCGCAACTGAATGCTGCCGGTTATCAGTTCTATGCGGCCGGTGCGCTGGCGGCCTTCGATTCCATCACCTACGATGAAGTGATTGAGTCCAAGCTTGCCTTTGTCGGTACCCCGGAGGGGTTTCTGGAGCGGATCGAAGAGGTGAAAAAGCTGGTTGATTTTGGCGAAATTTCGCTGATGGCCGACTTTGCCGGCCTGAAGCCCTGGCAGGTAAACCGCACCATTGAGCTGTTTGCCGATCACTGTATGCCGGAATTATCCTGAAATAATTAGCTCGATTTATGGGGCTGGAGTCAATTTTAGCCGCATGTCGTATGTTGAGAGGAGAGTAGTGAATGAGTAATCAATTACCCGAAGCATTTGCTGACCTGGAGCACTTTGTCAGCTGGGGCGAACCGACTGAGAAATTGCGCATGGCCCGTCGTATCGGTTCGACCATGGCCGAGCTAACCGACTACTATTCAACTATGCTGCCGCGCATGGAAGCCATTGCCGTGTATCTCGATCAGTGGGATCTGACCGACCTGCCCGATTCAGTAAAACCATTGCTGTATATGGGCCTGATGTATATGGAGGCGGCGGTCTGTGTTGAGTTGTTCAAGGATCCTGATGTGCCTGAGGCGAGTCCGGCAGAAAAATTGAACGTAATGTCTGAGCATGCAGAGCGGGCATTGCTGGCCTAAGCCAGTTGCTACTCACTTGTAGTTCCCCAATTGTGATTCCCAAATAGTCGAGAGCTGACAATGAAAATAACCCCTCTGCTACTGTTAATAACTGGTGGTCTGGCATCGTATTCCAGCTTTGCCATCAACGTGACCGGCACGGTAACTGGCAGCGATGGTAAGCCGGTAGAACACGTCATGATTTCTGTAGACAATGGCGACGTGCAGCCTGGTGATGTCACCCTCAGTGTGTTTACCGACGCTAAGGGACGCTATGTTTTCCGTGATCTGGAAGGCATCGATGATATGGCTGTTCGCGCGACCCTGGGCGGGTATGTCACCGTGCAGCCGGAAAGCCGTGAAGTGCCGTTGCAGGTGGGCGTTGATGGCAAAGTTCAGCAGGATTTTGTCGTTCATGAGGGCATGGATGCGCAGACCTTGCCGGCCTCAGTGTGGATGGGAAAAATGCCCGCCGGTGCTGGTCGTGAGCTAGCCCTGTTGCAGTGCGCTTCCTGTCATCAGGTCCCCTCCATGAAAATGCGCAGTTTTGCTAAAAACCTTGCTTACCTGAGCGAAGAGGATCGTATCAGCTCCTGGGAATCAATGATTCAGTACATGCGCATCAAGGTGTTTGAAATTGGTCCGGATGGCAGCAAAGTAAGTCCTGAGTTTGTCGATTTTGAGACCATGATGAATCCGGATTTCAGCCTGTTTAATCTTCATGATGAAGAGGTCATAGCTGAATATTTTGGCAAATACATGCCGGTTGATTTTAGCAATGCCGAGGGCTACACCTATACGCAGGGGCCCAATTTGACCAACAGTGAGACCCGGATTCATGAATACCATCTGCCGAAAACTTCGTTGATTCGTGAAATCGCATTAACACCAGCCTCACCCTATGTCTGGGGGGCAGATTTGCAAAAAAACCGCCTGTTTAGAGTTGACCCAAACAATCCGACTGATCAGGTTAGCTACCCTGTCCCGGTAGATGGCCCAACCGGTCCACATACCCTTAATGATGACGCAGAGGGTTTTATCTGGGATGCCAATATTGAGGGCGATGTCGTACACCGCTTTAACCCGGTGACCGAAGAGTGGAAAGCCTACGACCAGTTTGGTGAAGGATCAGTTGCCCACGATATCGCTTTGAACTCGAGCTTTCAGGTAGCCAAAGACATCAATGGCAAACTCTGGTTTACCTTGATCGGTAAAAATAAACTGGCCAGCCTCGACCCGGAAACCGGCGAGGTCGAGGAATTTGATATTCCCATGACCGAAGGGAATAAACCGTTTCGTGCAGCGGTTTATGGAGCGGCCCTGCGCGGAGACGGTAAAGAAGTCTGGTTTACCCAGCTAACCGGTGGTTTGGGTGCGATCAATACTGAGACCGGTGAGCTGTCGTTCTGGCAAGATTATCCAGAGGGCAAAGGCCCCCGTCGCATCGCCATCGATGACGACGATAACCTTTACGTGACCCTGTTCGGTTCTGGTGAGATGGACATTTACGATACCCAGGCTCATAAGCTTGTAAAGAAGGTTAAGTTGCCAGATCCTAACGCCGCCCCCTATTCAGCGCTGTGGGACCGCTGGCGTAATGTGGTCTGGATCGGTAATAGCAATGCAGATGTGATCTACCGTTATGATGTTGCCACCGGTGACATTGGTCATATCCCCCTGCCCAGCACCCACGCCTATTTGCGGATGATCACTTTTGACCGTAAAACCGGCAACCTGTGGACCGCCTATTCGCACATGCCTATCGGTAGTGGGCCGAGTAGTTTTGTGATGATCGATCCAGGTGATCATCCGAAAATCAATTGAACACGTCCAACCGGTGCAGCTGTCTGGTCTTCGATTTCTGGAGGCCTGCGCCGGGTTTTATAGTGTTCACCATTTAGTCAAATTCAGGAGATAAAATTGAAAATGAGGATGCTGCTGGCAACGCTTGTTGTAGCCTTAACAGCCGGGTGTGGTCCCGGCGCAGAGCGGGACGAGGAAACAGCCCCTGAGGTGAAGGATGGCGCTGCTATTGATACCGCTGAACAATCAGAGTCAAAGCCCGGTGCTGCATCGGCGATCCAGGTCACCCCGGAACTGGCTGTCTTGTCTGAGCTAGAGGCGGACCTGTCAGCACAGGGCTGTTTCGCCTGCCACGCCGTGGATGAAAAGCGCATTGGCCCGAGTTATCGCTCAATTGCCGTGCAATACCGAGGTGCGGATGCGACTGACTTACTCGTTAATAAAGTAATAAACGGTGGGGGCGGCATATGGGGTCCCATGCCGATGATTTCCCATCCCGATTTGACCCCGGAAATATTAACCCCACTTGTCGTACGAATACTGGCGCTGCCAGATGAATAGATAGACGGACTCTCCGCCATACCGTCTTGCCAGTAAGTCGAAACGGCTGTCGCGCTGCTTCGAACTCTCTGTGTTT
>QNFC01000031.1 GCA_003645395.1 Gammaproteobacteria bacterium | reverse complement strand
TCGATTGCAACAAGTTGTAGATGATCAGCGGTTTGAACACGTTGAGTTGCAAGTGACCTGTGGCACCACCGATGGTAATGGCGACATCGTTACCCATGACCTGCGCAGCGACCATGGTGATGGCTTCCGACTGGGTGGGGTTGACCTTGCCCGGCATAATCGAGCTGCCTGGTTCGTTGGCGGGGAGTTGTAGCTCACCAATACCGTTGCGCGGGCCGGAGCCGAGTAGACGGAAATCGTTGCCAATTTTCATCAGCGTGGCGGCGCAGGTTTTCAGCGCGCCACTGGTCAATACCAGGGTATCGTGGGCGGCAAGGGCGGCGAATTTGTTTTCCGCTGACACAAACGGCAATCCAGTTAGCTCAGCAATTTTTGCAGCGACCGCATCGGCAAATTGCGGATGGGTATTTAGGCCGGTGCCAACGGCTGTGCCGCCAATGGCCAGTTCATAGACCTTGGGCAGGCAGGTTTCAATCGCAGCTATATTCTCGTTTAGCTGGTGTACGTAAGCCCCAAATTCCTGACCGATGGTCAGTGGAACGGCATCCATCATGTGGGTTCGACCGACTTTAATAACGTCGTTATATTCTGCGGCTTTGGCGGCGATGGCGTCACGCAAATGGGCAAGCGCCGGAATCAGACTGTCATGTAATTCGCGGCCGGCGGCGATATGCATGGCGGTCGGGAAGGTGTCATTCGATGATTGAGATTTGTTGACGTCGTCGTTAGGGTGTACCGGTGATTTGGAACCGAGTACGCCACCGGCGATTTCTATGGCCCGGTTGGCTATCACCTCGTTCGAGTTCATGTTGCTCTGGGTGCCGCTGCCGGTCTGCCAGACGACGAGTGGAAAATGGTCGTCAAGCTTGCCATCGGCTACTTCGGTAGCCGCTTCGGCAATTAGCCCGGCGGTGGCGCTATCCATAATGCCAAGCTCAGCGTTGGTGAGGGCAGCTGCTTTTTTTAAGACACCAAAAGCATGGACCACCTCCATCGGCATTTTTTCTGTGCCGATGGGGAAATTAATCAGGCTGCGGGCGGTTTGCGCGCCATAGTAACGATCACTGGGTACTTCCAGCTCGCCCATGGTGTCTTGCTCTATTCGGTAGTCCATTTCCTTTACTCATATGAAGTTGAACGGTAGATTGGTCAATCATCGCTGCTGCAACATCAATCTGGCATGATTGTTCATTAACTGGCTTCCTGCCGGCTGGCCTGGGGCTAGGGTGTTAACGCGCGAAAGTGTATCAAGTTCAGCATCAGTTTCTGCAGTCTGGTGTCTTAAAACAATTTAAATCGGGAGACAAATGTATGGATCTGGGCATCGCCGGGAAAACAGCGGTTGTAGGTGGCAGTAGTCAGGGAATGGGTCTGGCTATCGCAGAAGGGTTAGCTCGAGAAGGTTGTAATGTTCTGCTTTGCGCCCGCAACGAGGCTTCGCTACAAGCGGCGCGAGAACGCCTGGTTGCGGTAAGCGCCCCGGAGCAGGTTGCCACCATCAGTGTCGATTTGAGTTTAACGGATAGTGCCCAGCGGATTGTTAAAGCCGCCACAGAGCAGTGGGGTGGGGTCGATATTCTGGTTACTAATACCGGTGGCCCCAAACCGGGACAGCCCAGCGAATTCAGCGATGATGATTGGGACGAGGCTTACCAGAAGGTTTTTTACAATGTGATTCGACTCACTCGACAAGTGTTGCCGCACATGCGTGAGCAGGGCTGGGGGCGAATTATCAACCTGCTGGCGCTGTCGGTGCGCCAGATCGAAGATAACCTGTCACTCTCTTCGACCACTCGGGCGGCGGTGGTGGCTTTCTCGAAAAACCTCGCCGAAGAGGTGGCCGCCGATGGCGTGACCATTAATAACGTATTACCTGGTTCGATTCATACTGAGCGTCTGGAGCAGGTGTCGCGAATGCAGGCTCAGCATTTCGGTCAAAATCCGGATGATGCGATTGCCAGTCGTGTGAGCAGAATCCCCACCGGCCGGTTGGGTAGACCGGAAGAGATGGCTGACCTGGTGGCCTTTTTGGCCTCAGACCGGGCTGGATTTATCAACGGCCTGAGTATTCCATTGGAAGGTGGGCAACTTCGCTCGGTGTTGTAACAGCGCTAACCAGCTAGCCAATTAAGAATAGAGGTGTATCGATGAGTTTTAGCGTGAAGCAGGTTGCGGATGATTTTGCCGCCAGCGCGGCGACGGGTGTCTACTATCCACCCGCCTGGTTTGATCGACTGGATATGGAGCAGGCCTGGCAGGTGCAACATGAGTTGTTGGCTCGGAAGGTTGCCGGCGGAGAACGCCACGTGGGCTGGAAAGTGGGGCTGACCGCAAAGGCAATTCAGGATCAGTTCAATGTTCATGAGCCGGTGTGTGGGTATCTACTGGAATCTGGAATGATCGCCAGTGGTAGCCAGGGTGATGCCAGTAAACTGATGAGCGCTGGCATCGAAAACGAGATCTGTTTCCGCATGGCGACTGATCTTGCCGGACCCAATGCCACGGCTGAGACTGCCCGTGCGGCAGTGGCGGAACTCTATCCGGCGATGGAACTGGTGGAGAACCGCGGCGATTTTACGGCGCAGTTAGCGGTTTCGCTGGCAGATAATGTTCAGCAGAGCGGTTTTGTGCTGGGGCCTGCTATGCCGTTAACCGATGATTTCGATATTGCCGCCGTTAACGCCACCGTGTTGTTAAACGACGAGCAGGTTGGAGAGGGTAACGCCGCGGCAGTGTTGGGTAATCCGTTTAACTCCCTCGCCTGGTTGGCCAACAAACTCGCAGAGGTCGGGCAAGTGGTGAAAGCCGGTGAGTGGGTGATGGCAGGCTCACTGACGAGGCAGTTTCCGCTCAAGCAGGACGACCATATTCGTACGGTATTTTCTGGATTGGGTGAAGTGGAGTTCAGTCTGACTTAGCCAATCGATATTATTTTGAGTAGCAGTTTTGGTCGCTGCATTTTGGGTGGTTGAAGTTGTCGCCATCGACGTTAATGCAGCGGCTGGTTCGCGTGGTCGCTGCTTTCTACAGCAGTCGGGGATGCATGGTGCAAGACCATTTGCCAGCCATTATCAGTCAACTCATAGGCGTTGGTTGCGACCACCGGTGATGATGTCTGCCCAAGCGCGGAGATGAGCGTCTCGTTGACGAGGTGAAGGCAACCGTGCGCAGTTGACTGCTCGCAGATAATTTCGGTTTCGACAGTCATTGATGGACTGGCTTGAAACATTCCTTTCCAGGCGGCAAAAATGTCGCGATGGCCGATTAGTGGTGGCCACAGTGGGTGGATACAGACTGAATCGTCAACGGGTTTCCAGACCTGGGTCATTAACTCTACATCAGCGTTGCCCAGGGCCTGATAAAAGGCTTCGTGAGCGGCGATAGCGGTTTCGAAAGCCATGTGCAGTCGCCTATTTGATTAATGTAAGAAACTCGCTGCGGGTACGTGCTTCATTTCGAAACGCGCCGAGCATCACCGATGTCGTCATCACTGAATTTTGCTTTTCCACCCCGCGCATCATCATGCACAGATGCTTGGCCTCAATAATTACACCGATTTCCTTGGCACCGGTTACGTCGGCAATGCTGTTGGCGATTTCTTTGGTGAGATTCTCCTGAATCTGTAGCCGGCGGGCATACATATCGATGATCCGGGCGATTTTAGATAGTCCAAGCACTTTGCCATCAGGAATGTAGGCGACATGGCATTTACCGATGAAGGGCAGCAGGTGGTGCTCACAGAGTGAGTAGAGTTCGATATCTTTAACGATAACCATCTCATCGGTATCGGACTCAAAAATAGCGCCATTCACCAGATCGTCGATGTTCTGCTGGTATCCCCGTGTCAGAAATGCAGCGGCTTTAGCCGCCCGCTTAGGAGTGTCGAGGAGCCCTTCACGGTTGGGGTCTTCGCCAAGTTCTGTAATGATTGATCTAAATAAAGCTTCCATTTTTTGATTGAGTCCAGAAAGAGATGATGGCTAGCCCGTGTTCCAGGCAAGGTGTCAGCGCGCGCAGCTTATGCTGATTCGACCATGAAGGGGCAGAAGAGACGACTATTCTTGCAGATTTTTCAGTTTTATTGCTTTGCAGAGCAATAAGCAGGGCGGAACCACCCGCTCCTGGTTTGGGGTGTCAAAGAATCCGCCAAAGTTGCAGTTTACCTTTAGATCACCAAGTTTCCCGTTTATCTGCGAGGGGTAAATAGATGTTCTCCCAAGGGGGACAGGGTGGTTATGAGGTTCTTGGGAGCGATCGGAAAATCTAACAGGATCGTAGGGTTAAAGAGATGCCACATCAGGTTTCGCAGATGAATTGAGTGGGACGGGTGACAGTTTCAGTGACCACTAAAAACGGCTGTGAACTAAAAGTAGATGCTGAAATTCTGAGTTATGTACGGGCTTGCGGTGGGAGTCTTCGTTGAGGTATTGGCATCAGGGTGCATGGTGAACAACCACGGTTTGGATCGTCAATTACCTTATCTAATTAGCGTTCACGGTGGAGGTCGCTGTTATCGGGGTAGCGGTAGTGCTTTGTTTGCTGTCAGAGCCCAGGTAGATTGTTGCGCCGGACAGGGCGGCAATAACGGCGAATGCTAGCGTAAAAATTAGAGAATGACGGCGGGTCGATAACGCCTTTTTTGGCGATGTCGGCTGATTTGGAGGGATGTGGGCGCGAGCGTGCGGCATTAGTGTTTCTGGCGGTGTATTGGGTTCTAATTCTGGGATAGTTGGGTCAATTTCATACGATGCCGAGACCTGTTTGCCGCTGATCATCGCTTCGACCAGCAGGCGGCGTTGGCGCAGGTATTCGTACCGAGGCCCAACTCTCCCCAGGTAATAATCCCAGGCAAGTTGTCGAACTGGACTTTTAGTAGTGGGCATAGGGGCTATTCCTTGATTTCTTGAACTACCCGAAAGCCGGTAAATTTATCTGCGACTCCCGAATAGTTGCGTTTTAGGGAGATATCGCAGTTTTCCATTGTATCGCTGTAAGCTCCGCCACGAACGGTGTTGCTAGCGGTGAGCTCCTGTACATTTCCGGCTGGGTTGTGTAGTCCCCAACCGTTCGCTTTTCCTGAATCGACAGGCATTAAGCGGGTGTCTTTGACAATGGTGCCGCCAAGTTTTAATTGGCAGTTGCGTTCCTGGCTGATAATTCCGTCACCGTTGGCCGCGTAAATCCACTCTTCGTCTATTGGTAAGCGATAAGTTTTTCCAGTCTGTTGAGATAGCCACTGAGTGTATTCAACAGCAAGACCGACAGAAACCTGAGTGACAGGCAGGAGCATGTCATCACCCTGTGGTGGGCACCGCCGGCTATCGCCACAAAACAGTTTGAATTCCTGATGCGAAATTTCATATTTACCTATTGCATACGGTGGAGTTGCCGGAATGACCACCATTAATGGTCCGCGGGCGTGCTTGCCAATGGCGTCATAACAAACGCCAGTTTTAAGTAAGCCCTGACCGACAACCTTTGCAGTGCAGGGTCTTTCCTTAAGACTGGTATTGACCGCATTGAACCGAGGGTCGTCGGGGAATAAATCGGCGCCCTGGAGTAACCAGGCTCGGCGGGCTGCATCGCCAACCCCTGCTGTTGTTTCTGCTCGTTTGGCAAACAGATCGCTAAACTGGGTGACTAGAGCGCCTGCGCGCACTGGCGAACGCTCTCTGATTGTTTCGATACTTGCTTTGAATGTGTCTGAAGTCTGGTTTGGTGGCCGTAGGACGTCGGCTAATTGGGCTGCTAATTTCGATAATGCTGCTTCACCTTTGTAAAGGTCATGGCTATTCCGTAAACCTAGCTGGTTCGGGACGACTTTTAGTCCCGCCCCGGTAAGCACCAGTGCTTTGCTAAAATCACCTTGTTCAGCGAGGGCTTTTGCCTGATCAAGATAAGCGGAACCCAGCGCGTTGGTAATCTCAGCAGTCAAAAACTGACTATCATCCGGAAGTAACTGTCGCAGTTTTTCAAGTGTGACCTCAGCTTCGATAACTGATCTTGCGTCGATTTGAGTGAGAAGAGTCTGTTTGAGGCCGTCTATTTCCCCTGTTTGCGTTTGAAACTTCTCTAGTTTCTGGAAATTGTCCTCGTCCTGTGCGAGTGTTTTCTGTGCTTTTCTGAAATCTGGGTTATCGGGAAGAATACGTTTACCGGAGCGTAAACGACGGGCTGCTTCGACGAAGAGGTGTTTTGACTGGCTCTGGTTTACACCGGTCAAAATTGCCTGAGTAATTTTGTCTTCTTCCATTTTTAGCTGTTTTGGCCGGTCGGCTAATAGCGGACGTAAACGCCGCCAGTTGCCGGCCATGTCAGCTTCCCACGGGGGAGTGAACGCGGGTTCTGTCAGCAGGATTGCCAACTTCTCGGTTATGGTACTTATCAGTTGTTGTTTGCGGGCTAATTCAGTACTCGGTTTAGCTTTCTCAACGCTTGCTGGTAATGCTCTGGTTGCGGGCTGTTCAGGGAGTAACAGGCGTGCCGCTTGCGCGTGGGTAAGAGCCCGGTTCCAGTCATCATCTGCAATCATCGTAGTGACGTGACTGGATAGTCGCTGAGCGACGCTGGATCGGCCCCGGGCAATGTGGGCATTGACCGGGTCAGTCAGCGCAAGTTGATCTAACAGCGTAATCAGGGTTGCAGCTTCCTGGCGCGGTTTTCGTTGGGCGAACAGGGCATCAAATTGCTCTGCTATCTGGTCGGCCTGCCTTTGTCCTGCCGTACCATCCGGCATGTTCACAACAATGAGCTCGTCACGGATCGCTTCGGCTATTATTTGGCCGGGATTCGCCTTGGCTGCAAGTTGGGCTAAGTTTCTGGCATCTGCCAACCGGTTATCAGCCCGAGCCTGGCGCGCCAGTGTTAGATATGCATAACTGATACGGTTGCGTGCATAAAGCAGGTTGGGGTCGTCAGCGAGGGCGTATGAATTTAGTTGGGCTAATAGTTGGTTGGCCAATGCCAATGTCGTCAGGCTGAGTTCACTGTTGGCGAAACTGTTTTCAAACTGCGTCAGTAAGTCGAGTATCGTGCGGTCATACAGGCTATTTGCGGCCACTATGGTTTGTTGCTGCCCAATGACCTGTTCGGAGGTCAGCAAATCAGCAAATTCTGATAACAGGTCGTATCCAGCCGACCACTGTTTTTGCTCGATAAATTGATTGTTAGCCGCTGGAATAAATGCCTGTAAGGTTTTTTTGTATTTTGATAGAAAGTGGTTTTGCGGTTCTATTTCCGAGATTGCCAGTAGCGGTTCGCGAATTAAGTAAAAGTCTTCAATAGTTACTGGGGACGGGGCGGCTTTAATTTGTGCTACCCAGGTAGCCACGGCGTCGCTGGTTTTTACTTGCTGGCGCACAGCATTGATCTCATCCCTGATGTTGATCAGCGAGACGTTTTCGGGGAAGTAGTCGAGCCCTTTCATCACGAATGCGGATGCCAATAGGTAATCACTGGCGTTCAATGCCGTTTTCGCTCTGGCAACGTAGGCGGGTGGTAACCGCGGATCATCAATTAATGGGTGGGTCGGGTTGATTTGTTTAACCCGGTCGAGAATTTCGATAATGTCATCAGTATCCGGGTTGCTTAACAGGTTTCCCGATGCCAGAGCAGCGTTAAAGCGGCTGGTTAATTGATTTAGTAACAGAGTGCTTCGGTTGTTCAGAGTGTCGAGCATCCGTTGGATTTGGGCCGAATCGGGATAGAGAGTGCGGGCGTCATTGACCAGGAAAGAGGCTTTGGGAAAGTTATAAGGACCGTGGGGGTTATCGATGAGTAGCTGAGTTTGCTTCTCGTAGTAGGCCAGTATGGTTTCACGGGCATCAGCAATTAGAGAGCTGCGTAAGGGCTCCTCGGCGCTGAGTAACTTCCTGAGGCCATCGAGGAATTTGTCATCATCCTTATTCACCAGCAGGGTCATGATCTGCCCGTGTTCCTGCTGTTGTAAGTAGTCAATGATGATTGTTTTTAGCGCAACTGTTATCACTAGAAGTACTAGAGCCAGGCCGATAGAGAAGGGCAGCAGTTTTGACTTTTTGCGCCGCATGCCATCGATAAATTGTTCAATAGTTGGCATGCACTGGGCGTGAGAGAAGGCGAGTGACTGGTTTAACGTGTTCTGCTGGCGACGGTTCAGCGTTGGGATGGGTTTGACGACCATGCCATTGTCACGAGCCAAACTGGCGCGCTTTCGCTTAAACGGGTGTTTGCCGCTAAGCAATTGGTAAGCGACGCACCCCAATGCATAGATGTCATCTCGAGGGTCGGGTATCGACCCTTCCAGAATTGCACAGGAGGCGTAGGCGGGTGTGAACGCCCCGAGCTGTTTAACATCGAAGACGGTGGTTTCGACGCTTTCCTCTTCATCACCGGCGACCGGGTTGTTTATCCTGGCAGCGATACCAAAGTCGAGGACTTTGATGGTCCCTTCTTTAGTCAAGAATACATTGCCAGGTTTGAAGTCAGAGTGGACCAGATTGCGACGATGAGCGTAGCCCAGGGCTTCGCTCATGCCTTCAATCATCATCATTGCTTCGTCTTCGGGAAAAGGTTTGCCTTTTCGCCTGCCGATGATGACATCCAGGGGAGCTCCATCGAGAAACTCCATGGTCATGAAGACGTTGCTTCCGACCCGGTCAAAGTCATAGACAGTCATGATATTGGGGTGGGCCAGTTCCTGGGTCTTCTTTGCCTCTCGTTGGAGAGCCTGCAGGGCCTTCGGGTGCTTTTTGAATTTGTCGTTGAGGATTTTTAGCGCCACATAGGGATGGCGGTCCTGAGCCTCTACTTTGCGTCGATCCAGCGCTTTATAGACAACGCCCATGCCGCCGGCTCCAAGGCGTTCTATAAGTTCAAAACGTTCCTTGAGTAATGAGCCAACGCCGAGGGGCTCGCCATCATCAATCCAGCCGGACGGATCTGACCAGGAATTGCCGGTGCTGGGCGGTGCTCCGTTTTGCCAGGAATTCTCAAGAATACTCCCCTTTGTGGCCTGGTCAGTGGCATCGTCATTGATCCCGGCCAGTGTCACTCCGTAGTCAATGTCAGTAATGATTACAGCCGCTGGATCGCTGAAATCACCCAGATCGAGAGACATTGAGTCGTCACCCCCGGTCGTGATAGCCGTCCCATCGTTGATGAGAGATGGGGAAATGGTTTCATCAAGTCCAATGTTAAGGTCGTTGGCTGCCGTTTTAGTGCCTGTATCTTCGGCCAGCCCATCGATTATCGTTATCGGCTGTTTGGTAAAGGGTTCGGCGGATGGGGATACGGTGGGAAGAGATATTTGATTAATGATTTCGCCGGTAATTTCTTTATAAGCAGAAATGGTGATTTCACCCTGGTACAGGTAGTTTTTTAGCAAACTAGAAATCTGCTGACGGTTACCGGGGGCCGCTAAAATCGCCGAATCGAACTCTACAAGTAGTCGATGCAGGGTTAATCGACCCAGGGTAAAGGCGACGAGATGGCTTTCTAGAGAGCCTGTATCGCCAAGCGTTTTGGTGCCCTGAAATTCCAAAATCTCGCTACCCTGTTGGCGAACCAACGCGGTGATGGCTGCGCTTTAATGCATGAGTAACCGGGTGGTGAGCAACGTCAGTGAGGGTTGCTGATAAAGCAATGAAGTGGATAGTTTTAAAAACATGACGGCGCGGGCAGTTGTTTATTGCACGGCGCTGTGGTGCTTGCTGCCCAGGCGGAGAAGAGGGCTGGCTCATTCGGCTTCTATCACGATTACGGTTACGTTATCGTTGGAACCTTGGGTAAGTGCCTGGTCGACGAGAATATCTACCGAATTATTAACGCTATTTTTAACTAGCGTGGTGCAAATTTCGGCGTCGCTAACTGCTTTATTCAACCCATCACTGCACAGCAGAAAACGGTCACCTTTCTCTACTCGAAAGACATCAACGTCAACATACAGGGGGTTTTGCGCGCCCACCGCGCGAGTCAAAATGTTAAAAGTTGGGTGGGATTCCGCCTTTTCAGCGGCAAGGAGCCCTTGGGCGACAAGTTCTTCCGCCTGGGTATGTTCTTGCATGAGCATATCTAGTTGCCCGTTGCGCAGCCGGTACGCGCGGCTGTCGCCGACCCACAATATTGCGCAATAGTTTTCGTGCACTAATAGTGAGACAACCGTGCTGCCGACGGTCTCGTTATTGAGCTCGGTGGCGGAGTATTCGAGCAACCGCTGATTGACATCGAGGAGAGTCTGTTCCACCTCGTTAATAAACTGATTCAGGTCCTGGGCGTGGCCAAGCTCCCCCATGGTGTCGGTAATGAGCTGGCTGGCAACATCCCCGGCAGCGTGGCCACCCATGCCGTCTGCAACCACCCACAACCCAGCCTGACGATGGTCGAGGTAGGCGTCTTCGTTTGTTTTGCGTACATGGCCAATGTCGGTTCGCCCGTACGAGTGCCAGTTATATTGTTCCCAACCCAACCAAAAATACTCCCTAATGAGCTTAGCCTGATGGCTAATTAGTTTATTGCGGCAGTGACCACCGGGAGTTTAGCTATGGAATGGGTGAAAAACGACGTGCGCGTGGGGGATGCTAACGGGGTGCCAACAGATACGGTAAAAGATTGCTATGGCTGCCTTAGAGACGTGTAAGTGGGTGCAGCATTATCAGAAGGGGTGGCTTAGGGCGCCGGATTTGGTTGGATGCTGATGTGGGTGGTTCTGCTGTCACTGAGGATCAACCAGCAAAGTGAGTTGACGTGAAAGTCTCAGTTGTGCCGTTAGCGTTCTATCTCTCGTGGCAAACGGAAATGGATTTTTTCCTCCTTACCGGGCAAGGTTTCGACCGTAGCACCGAAAAGTACTTTCAATTTGGTAATGACTTCTTCTACCAGCACCTCCGGTGTTGAGGCGCCAGCGCTGATGCCGACGTTGGCAATCCCCTCAAACCATTCTGGGTTCAGTTCAGCCGCCGATTGTATGCGGTATGCAGGTTTCTTCTCGGCCGCGGCTACTTCACGCAGGCGATTAGAGT
>QNFC01000030.1 GCA_003645395.1 Gammaproteobacteria bacterium | reverse complement strand
TCGATCAACTTACGAGGGATAGCAGAGTCAACAGGTTTATTCATGAGTTTCGCTCCATCGCCACGTAGCCGTGGCTAACTTTTCAACTTTAATCGGTCCGAAAATCAATTCAGTGTGATTTACTGGGCCGACTGGCAGGTTCTACGCATTTTTTAGTCGCAGTTTTTTTGGGTAAAACTTCACACGCCTTTTTCAGGCATGAGGGGCAATTCTATATCCAACCAGCCGCCACGACCAGCGAGGCAAAACCTCGTCGCTACAATGCCAGAGGCCCCGACATGTCGGGGCCTCTGCAACTACCAATAACCAGCGAACAATCGGACTTATTAGCGGCCCATAATCTGCGCCCACCAGCGGTGCTGACCAAACATCACCCCCTCGTCCTCAAACATGATTCCCCCGCCGGGAACTTCAATATCAAGTTCGGCTGCATCTGGGTGGGTCTCTCCGATTATTCGGTTCTTTAACCCCCGAGACACGTCACTCCAGCGGTCATTTTTCGCTTTAAAGGCAATCTGGCTCTGTTTAAATTCGGTGATGTCATCTGGGGTGGCCATACCGCTAGCGTTATAAAAGTCCTCATACTGGCGAATTCGACGGGAGCGATCCGCGTCACTCTCTCCTTTAGGGGCGATACCGTAAATGGTCACCTCGGTAGTATCCACATCAATCGGCCGGAACACGCGAATCTGGGTGGATGTCTGATCCATCACGAATACGTTGGGGTAGAGCAGCATATTGCGCATCCGCCCCAGCATCCAGTGGGTCCTGACTTCACCATACTTCTGCTTATGCTCCTCATAGAGCCCATAACCGGGACGGTCTCCCGGATTGGGGAGATTGCCGTAGACCACGCAATGGCCATGCCCCAGCTCAAAAGTGCCCCCCATGCCACGCTGGTTGATCATGTCGCCAACCTGTATCGGTTTGACCACGTCCTCCTCCCCGCGCAACTTGCGCCGCCGCTCGGTGGTGGCGACGTAATTACCGTGGGTGGCGTAGACGTGATAACCATCAACGCCATTTTCGGCCTGAATTTTCCAGTTGCCCTGAAAAATGTAGCTCGACCGGCCTTTGAGTACTTCAATACCGTCGAGCGACTGATCCACCAGCAGGTCGATAAAGGTCGATGCTGGCCCCAGGTGTTCGGCCAGCTCAACCACGTCACCGTTCAGACTACCGAAAATAAAACCGCGATAACTCTCGACTTTAGCGACTTTGGTTAGACCGTAGTCCTTTTTATCGAACTGCTCCGGGTAGTCACCCACATCTTCCTTAAAAACCACCGTGGCATCGCCACGGGTATCGAACACCCAGCCGTGGAACGGGCAGCTGTAATCCGCCTTGTTACCGCACTCTTCGCGCAGCAGGGTAGTGCCGCGATGACCGCAAGCGTTTACAAAGGCGTTAACGTTACCCTCTGGGTCGCGCACCAGAATAATGGGGGTACGTCCCATGAACAGCGTCATGAAATCGTTGGGATTGGGAATCTGACTCTCATGGGCCAGGTAAATCCAGTTACCCTCCCATATCTTCTCCATCTCCAGCTCAAACAGATCCGGATCGGTGAAAATCGACCGGTTGACCCGGGCTACGCCGTCCGCCTGGCGCTCCTCGATATAGTTTGCGGCAACAAATTGTTCGTTGGGATTATTCATCACTCCTCCTGGATCAAACCATAACAGTGGCTTTTATGCCCGTACATTACCGTAAATCAATCACATAACCAAACCTGCTCCCGCCAACAAAAAAAGCCGCTCATGAGCGGCTTTTTCAGGATTAGCGATTAACTAAACGCTATAGATATCAATGATATCTGGAATTAAATCATTGCTGACAATGGTTCTCTTTCCACAAATTTTCAGCCCGTCATCGGTACGCCGAAGAGTATGTTCATAACGACAGTAAAATTCGTCATGATTTTTATGGCGAAAACTGCTTACCACGCCGACTGAAAAAACCGTGTATTCGCCATCGTCCTTTTTTTCAACGGAAACGTTTGAGATAGCGTGCACCGTGCGTGGCAGCGGTGTTGACGCCGACGAAGCACCCGTGCGAATACGGAAAATACGATCTTCCAGCCCGCTACGATTGGGGTACCACATCAGTGAGAGTTCCCGCTGCGGGTCGGTGGTTACTTCGTATTCATTGACCCACATGGGGATATGCCACCAGCTATCCTCGGTAAAAAGACCCAGCCAGTTATCCCAATCATTGTCGTCAAGGTGACGGCCCTCGCGATAAAGCACATCGGCGCATTCAGCAATTAAATTTGCATCCATTAGTCCAGTTCCTTATTGTGACTTAATATTTAGTTCGACGCTAACAAGCGGACAATTTAGAGCTAGCTGCTCATAGTCTCTAACCACCAGCGATGCTGGGCCGCCATGATGCCTTCGTCCTCCAGCATCATTCCACCGCCCTGGACCTTAATACCTAACTCCGCAGCTTCTGGGTGATCCTCGTTTAACTTACGCGTGCTCAAACCACGGGACACATCATTCCAGCGCGCCGATTTGGCTTTGAAAGCCATCTGACTCTGCTTGAACTCCATGATGTCATCGGGGGTTGCCATGCCGGAGGCGTTGAAAAAATCTTCCCACTGACGAATCCGGTGGGACCGGTCTTTATCACTCTCACCGACCGGAGCAATACCAAAGATAGTCACCTCGGTAGTATCCACATCAATCGGGCGGAAAACACGAATCTGCGTGGAGGTCTGGTCCATTAAAAACACATTGGGATAAACCAAAGTATTGCGCAATTTAGTAACCATCCACCGCGCTTTAGCTTCACCAAATTTTTCAGTGTAAGTCTCCAGCTGGCTAAAATTAGGACGATCTTCAGGATTCGGAAAGGTACCAAACAGCGTGCAGTGACCATGGCCGAGATCAAAATAACCGCCAACACCTTTTTTACCGATCATGTCGCCGACCTGCATCGCTTTCACCTCATCGGCATCGCCGAGTAAATTCCGACGGTGCATGGTGGTGGCTACGTAATTACCGTGGGTAGCAAACAGGTGATAGCCATCGACACCATTTTCCGCCTGAATTTTCCAGTTACCCTGAAACAGGTAGGTGGAGTGACCGCGCAGCACTTCCAGGCCATCAGGGGACTGGTCGACTAACAAATCAATGATGGTGGTGGTCGGGCCGAGATGATCCGTCAGCTCAAGCACATCACCGTTCAAACTGCCGAAAATAAAGCCACGATAACTCTCTACTTTAGCTACCGGAGTCAGGCCGTAGTTTTTTTTATCAAACTGATCTGGGTAGTCACCCACTTCTTCCTTAAAAACCACCACTGCGTCACCACGGGTATTAAACACCCAGCCGTGGAACGGGCAGCTGTAGTCCACTTTGTTACCGCACTCTTCACGTAACAACGTGGTGCCGCGATGACCACAGGCGTTTACGAACGCGTTGACGTTGCCATCCGGATCGCGCACCAGAATGACTGGGGTGCGACCCATGGTCAGGGTCATGAAATCGTTGGGGTTGGGGATCTGGCTCTCGTGGGCCATGTAAATCCAGTTACCTTCCCAGATCTTCTCCATCTCCAGTTCAAACAAGTCTGGATCGGTAAAAATCGAGCGATCGACCCGGTCAACCCCTTCATCAAAACGTTCGTCTATATAAGCCGCCAGGTCGGCAGCACTCGGGCGTTTGGTCGTTGCGTCCATATCTAATTTCTCCAGTTCATTCCAGGCAAATTGCTACTTAATGTTCAGCATGGAACCATTCGTCACTAGCTGTGGGAACGGATCATGTCACCCTTGAGCAGGCTTACTTCTGACCCATGTCAACCGAATGGAGGGGTGACATTTTTTTGATACCCATCACATACACCTAATAGGAAAACCGACTAATTTCCGGAGAGTTGTCCTGAGAATCGGTTTTACAAACCGGGAACGCGCGCCCACAATGAGCACCCGGAATTTTTACCGGACCAAATACCCTACCTTCTACACTAGACTTAAAAAGGGAGAGATTTAATGAGCTTGTGGCTAGATTTTATCGGTGCCGAAATCCGTTTCATCCAGACTAAAAACTTTGGCCGAGTGCGCATTGCTGAGGCCGGCGACCCGGCAAATGAAACACTGATTTTCCTGCACGGCATTGGTGGACACATGGAAGCCTATGCCAAGAACGTGGTGGCGCTATCCGATCAGTTTCACGTCGTCGCCTATGACTACGTCGGCCACGGCTATTCAGAAAAAATGGAAGTGGACTACTCCGTAGACATGCTGGTCGAGCATCTGGGTGAAGTAATGGACGCTCTCGGCGTCGACAAAGCCCATCTTTCCGGCGAATCCCTTGGCGGCTGGACCTCGGGCACCTTTGCCTGCAAATACCCTGAGCGGGTACTGCGGCTAATGCTCAACACCAGCGCCGGTTTCCCAATTCTCACCGACAAGGGTCGTGCCGACATGGCTGACCTGGCTCGGTTGAGCAAAGAAGCTGCTGCTGCCGGTGTTAACTACGAGAGCATTGAAAACCGCATGAAGTGGCTGTTTAACGCCAACAACTACGACATGATTACCGAAGAACTGGTCAGAACTCGGCTGAACATTTATACCCAGCCAGAAATGAAAACCGTAGCTCCGCGCATTAACGCGATGATGAAAACTCACGACGACAACCTGATTCCGCTGGATCAGATCAAGGCCGAAACACTCCTGTTGTGGACAGCCGACAATCCGGTACACGGCGTTGAAGTCGGCGAGTATGGCGCAGAAAAAATTGCCAACGCCCAGCTCTATGTAATGAAAAATGACTCGGCGCATTGGCCACAGTACGAGCAACCGGAAGAGTTCAACCCCATTGCCCGTAGTTTTTTTGGTACTGGCAAAATCTAGAAACCCGTCGGGTGTACAGCGGCCGCCGGTAGGCCTCCGGCGGGCGCATTTATTTTGAATAATTGTGGGAGCGTCAACATGGGCTGGATGGAAAATAGAGTTGTTCTGATCACCGGTGCCGGTTCTGGCATGGGCAAAGCGCTGCTGGAGCGGTTTTTAGCAGAAGGCGCCAAAGTCGGGGTGCTGGAATTCAGCGCCGACAAAGCCAAGCAACTTAAAACCGAATTTGGTGACCAGGTCTCAGTTACCCAGGGCAATGTTGCTAACTATGCCGACAATCAGGCCGCTGTCGAAGCTACCGTGGCAGCGTTTGGCAAACTCGATACCTTTATCGGTAATGCGGGCGTGTTCGACTACTTTCAGTCGGTCAATGACCTCGATGGCGACGCGATCAGTGCAGCCTTTGACGAGCTTTTTTCGGTCAACGTCAAAGGCTATCTACTCGGCGCCAAAGCGGCATCGGCAGAGCTTAAAAAAACCCGTGGCAGCATTATTTTCACTGTCTCCAACGCCGGTTTTTACCCCGGCGGCGGCGGGCCGATTTACACCGCATCAAAACACGCGGTTATCGGCCTGATCAAACAGCTCGGCCAGGAACTAGCGCCAGAGATTCGCGTTAACGGTGTGGCTCCCGGCGGCATGAAGACCGAGTTAGGTGGACTAAACGCCATGGGCATGGCCGACCAGAAGCTCGACTCAATGCCGGG
The DNA here is from genome assembly GCA_003645395.1 of Gammaproteobacteria bacterium. Taxonomy (GTDB): domain Bacteria; phylum Pseudomonadota; class Gammaproteobacteria; order Immundisolibacterales; family Immundisolibacteraceae; genus QNFC01. Next base: position 5,953 of record QNFC01000030.1, on the reverse strand, counting down.
TCTGGAAGAGATGATAGAAAACATGGTGCCGTTACAGTTTGCCCCCAAACCGGCGGACTACTGCGGCCCTTATGTGCTGCTGGCGTCACCGGAAAATTCCGGCCCCATGACCGGAGTTACCATCAATACCGATGGTGGTCTTGGCGTAATAAGACTATTTCCCGGCGGGGAATAACCACCGCCATCCAATCACTGCTTGCCCGTATTCCTGCGGGCAAGCAGAATAGCTTCACACCTGCAGCGTCGTATAAGGCGCGCAGCAAACACAGAACAAACAGCAGCATGTCGAGTCGATTAAACCTTGCCCGGAGAGAGAAAGATGAACGCACCCGAAAAATACTCTCCGCTGGTCACCTGGCCAGCGAAGGTTAATGAAATCCCGAAAGATATTTTCTTCCGCGAGGATGTCTATCAGCTAGAGCTGGAGAATATTTTCTACGGTCCGGAATGGCATCCGGTAGCCCACACCGGCGAACTGCCCGATATCGGCGATTTCAAAACCATTAATGTTGGCGAACGGCCGATATTGATCGTTCGCGGCGATGACGGTGAAATCCGTACTTTCTACAACGCCTGCTCCCATCGCGGCAATTTGCTAGAGACCCGTGTCAGCGGCAACGCTGTAGAGTTCGAATGCCCTTATCATCGCTGGCTATTTGATATTCGCGGTGATCTGCGCGGCGCACCGGGCGATGACGATTTCTCGCCAAGCTATTGCAAGGAAGAGCTCGGCGTACCGACCATCCGTTCCGCCGAATATCTGGGACTGATTTTTGTCACCTGCAGCGACGAAACCCCGGACCTGGACAGTTACCTGGGGCGAGTCAAAAGCGCACTGGCGACGACTTTTAATGGTGACGGTCGCCTACGCTTGCTCGGCTACCAAAAGGTCCTCTATGACGTCAACTGGAAGGCCTACGTCGATAACGATGGCTACCACGCGCCGCTGCTCCACGCTGCTTTCAAACTGCTCGATTGGCAGGGCGGCAAAGGTGAACAGTACGCCACAGAAAACGGCCATATTGGTTTTGAGTCCGAGTTAAAAGTCCCCAAAGGCACCGATTTTCTCAACGATCCTTGCCTGCTGGAATTTAAGGGCACCGAGAGCTCAAAAGGCTCTGCCATCGCCAGCACTTTTCCGATTACGGTCATCACCAAGCACATGGACATGATCAATATTCGCTTTGCCTTTCCGCGCGGCGTGGGTAAAACCGAAGTCCACTACGGCTACTATTGCCACGAAGATGACGACGATGAAATGATTAAGCACCGCATTCGTCAATCCTCCAACATGCTTGGGCCTACCGGACTGGTATCGATGGAAGATGCGTCCATTTTTCACCGCATCCATCTCGGCAATCACACCCCTGGCAACGTTACCTTTCAAAAAGGGGTCAAGCACGAAGACCGTATCTGGTACGATTTCAAACAAAATGACGAGGCCGGCAATTTGCCCCGTTGGGAATATTACCGAAAAACTTTAGGCTTCAACAGGGAGGAAGCATGAGCCAATTATCCAACGAGATTTTACTAGCACTCGATAACGCACAAAACAGTTACATCCATGCACTTGACACCAAAAACATGGACGGCTGGCTAGCCAGTTTTACGACCGATGGCTCGTATATCTGTATCGCCGCCGAGAATGAGGCCAACAACCTGCCCATCGCGCTGATGCTGGATGACTGCTATGCCCGTTTGCAGGACCGGGTCACCTACGTCACCAAGGTGTGGGCTGGAACCTTCGAGGATTACCAGACCCGTCACTTTACTCAGCGCATTTCCGCCGAGGCAATGGGTAACGACACCTACAAGATAATCACCAATTACCACATTCTATTTACCCCGGAACAGGGTCAGACCAATGTACTGGTCACCGGCCATTATGATGATGAAATCGTGCTCGGCGATACGCCGCTGTTTAAATCCAAAAAAGCGGTAATGGATACCAACGTCTCACCGCGGTATATCGTCTATCCGGTTTAATTGAAAACAGACGGCGCGTCATAACGCCGCATCAGCATCAAGCCACGTCGGTGTCTCATCGACGTGGCTTTTTTTATCCCGCCAATCAATTCTGCCATTGTCGACCGGGTGGATTGAACGCTATCTTCTGTACCCATGAGCCGAATCCCCGATAGCTTTATCGATGACCTGTTGCGCCGCGTTGATATCGTCGACGTCGTTAATCGGCGCGTGCCGTTAAAACGCAGCGGCAAGGAATACAGCGCCTGCTGCCCGTTTCACGACGAAAAAACCCCTTCGTTCACCGTGTCAGAGCAGAAGCAGTTCTACCACTGCTTTGGCTGCGGCGCGCACGGCAGTGCTATCCGCTTTTTAATGGAATATGACGGCCTCGGCTTTGTCGATAGCATCAACGACCTCGCGCAGCTGGTCGGCATGGAAGTACCACGCGAAGCCGGCGAGACCCACCAACCCGCACGGGAGAAAACCTCCCCTCTGTACGACCTGCTTGAACAGGCCAACAACTACTACCGTCGCCAGCTACGCGAACACCCCGCCGCTGCCACAGCGGTGGAATATTTAAAAAACCGCGGTGTCAGCGGTGAAATTGCCGGCCGTTTTGAAGTTGGTTTTGCCCCCCCTGGCTGGGACAGTTTAAGCAAGGCGCTTAGCGAAACCCAACCAACACTGCTTCTCGACGCCGGTCTGACCAGTCAAAGCGAACAGGGCAGTTATTACGACCGGCTACGTGAACGCATCACCTTTCCGATTCGCGATCAGCGCGGCCGGGTGGTTGGCTTTGGCGGCCGGCTGCTCGACGGCGATGGGCCAAAATACCTGAACAGTCCTGAGACTGCTGTTTTCCACAAAGGCGAAGAGCTTTACGGGCTCTACCAACTCCAACAGGTACAACGGCAGCCTGCCCACGTGGTAGTTGTCGAGGGTTATCTTGATGTCATCGCCCTCGCTCAGTTCGGCGCAACCTACGCGGTCGCAGCACTGGGCACAGCACTCACCGTCGATCACATTCGCAAACTCTACCGGGTGACCCAGAAACTGGTGCTCTGCTTTGACGGCGACCGGGCCGGTCGCAAGGCCGCGGAGCGAAGCCTTGAAAACCTGCTGCCGCACATGCAGGAAGGTCGGCAAGCTGATTTTCTATTTTTACCCGACGGTGACGACCCGGATACCTTTATTCGTCGCGAGGAACTCGCCGGCTTCGAAGCGCAAATTTCCAACGCCGAGCCCCTATCGCAATTTCTGTTTACTTACCTGCGACGTGACTGCGATTTAACAACTCTGGACGGCAAAGCGCGTCTGGCTGAAAACGCCCAGCCGTGGATTGCAAAAATCCCTGACGGGTTTTTCAAACAGTTGATTCGTCAAGAATTACAGCAGTTAACCGGCGTAGATTTACCCGAACGGGACCCACCACCTGCCCGACCGGCGACGAGACGACCAACATCAACAGAACCAACCCCCCCGGCTAATCCCAGTCGGGTATTACGAAAGGCGTTTGTTTTCCTGCTGCAACAACCTGACCTTGCGCAAAGAATTTCAACCGAAACACTAACCAGGCTCGCGGACCGCGATCAGGCTGGCTTTGATTTGTTCCGTCGCCTCGCGGGTCACTTCCAGGCTTCCACAACCGCATCTATTTCGCTCTTTATGGATCAGCTTGAATCAAGTCAGGAAGCAGCCGCGCTGACACGTTTACTGCAGCACTCCGCCCCGCCAGGCGACAGCAAAGCCTGGACGGAAGAATTCGACAACCTGCTCTCTGATTTAACCGGTGCCATCCACAAAACGCGCGGTCGCCTGGGCGACCACAAGCGCCAACGGTTAAATACTCTGATCGCAAAACTCACCAGCGCTGGGCTGGACGAAAAAGAAAAAACAGAATTACGGCAACTTCAGGAAGCCCACCGTGGTCGAAGCAAGCAACCCCGTTAGCGCCAACCAGTAGCGATAAATTAGATTAAGAATTATAATATTCGGTTTAGTCGCATCCGTACTCGAGGTAGTTGATACATGTCCATGGCTGATAACACGCAAGCGCAGGCGTCAGAACTCAAAAAACTACTGGCGCTTGGTAAAGCCCGCGGTTACCTCACCTATGCCGAGATTAACGATCACCTCTCCAGTGATGTCGGCACCGAACAGATCGAAGACATCGTTAGCATGATCAACGATATGGGCATCAATGTTTACGATAACCCACCCGATGCCGACGAACTACTGCTCTCCGAAGATAATGTTACCGAAGAAGCGGTAGAAGACGCCGCTGCCGTGCTTAGCGCGGTTGATACTGAAGGCCGCACTACTGACCCGGTACGCATGTATATGCGTGAAATGGGCACCGTAGAGCTACTCAGTCGCGAAGGTGAGATTATCATCGCCAAGCGCATTGAAGCCGGCCAGCTAATGGTCTTAAACACTCTGCTCGACTTCCCCACCACCGTAGAGCGCATATTTGAACGCCATGCGTCAGCGGTTGCCGGCGACTATAAATTCCCCAATTTGATCGCCGGGCTTACCGATTCTGGCGAGGCAGATCCTGCGCCCGCAGCCGCTGCGGCTGCCGCTGCGGCTGCAGCAAAAGCAGGCAAAAACCCAACCATCATTCCCAAACCAGCCCCAAAAAAAGACGACGAGGAAGAAGATACCGGACCAGACTGGGAGCATATTGGGGGAATCCTGACCGAATCAGAGAAACTGTACCGAACGTACACCAAGGAACTCGCTAAGAAAACTCCTTCCGAAAAACTGCTTAACAGCAAGCAACTCGCCTTCAAGGAAGAAATTTCCAAGCTGCGATTCAGCCCCAAACTGATTGATGAACTGGCCCAGTTGCTACGTGTTCACGTCGGCGAAATCCGTGCCCAGGAGCAGGTCATCATGCGCTGCTGCATCGACACCGCAAAGATGCCGCGCAAAGAGTTCATTTCTCGTTTCCCGGGCAATGAAACCGACGAAAGCTGGGCCGAAAAAGAGGCTCGCCGACGCCAGCCCTATTGTGAAAAACTCAAAGGACAGGTCGAAGAAATCCAACGCGCCCAGCGACGCCTGATCGCCATCGAGACAGACCTCGACATGGTCGTCAAGGAACTCAAAGAGATCAACCGTCACGTTTCCATTGGCGAAGCAAAAGCCAACCGTGCAAAAAAGGAAATGGTCGAAGCCAACTTGAGATTGGTAATTTCTATCGCCAAGAAATACACCAGTCGCGGCCTGCAATTTCTCGACCTTATTCAGGAAGGCAATATTGGCTTAATGAAAGCCGTCGACAAATTTGAATACCGTCGCGGATTCAAATTTTCCACCTACGCCACCTGGTGGATTCGCCAGGCAATCACCCGCTCCATCGCCGACCAGGCTCGCACCATTCGTATTCCCGTACACATGATCGAGACCATCAACAAACTCAACCGGGTCTCACGGCAGATGTTCCAGAGAATGGGCCGCGAACCAACGCCTGAAGAACTCTCCATAGAAATGGAAATGCCCGAGGATAAAATCCGCAAAGTCATGCGCATTGCCAAAGAACCCATTTCCATGGAAACCCCCATCGGCGACGACGAAGATTCAAGCCTCGGTGACTTCATTAAAGACCAGAACGCAGTGTCACCCATCGACGACACCACCTTTGAGGGACTGCGCAAAGGCACCCAGGACATACTCTCTGGCCTCACCCCGCGTGAAGCCAAGGTTCTACGCATGCGCTTCGGCATCGACATGAATACCGATCACACCCTCGAAGAAGTCGGCAAACAGTTCGACGTCACCCGCGAGCGTATCCGGCAGATCGAAGCCAAAGCCCTGCGCAAACTGCGCCACCCAAGTCGTTCGGAAAAGGTTCGCAGTTTCCTCGATTAAACCGCCCTGCCCCGTGGATCACTACGGGGTGAAGCAATTCTTAAAGAACAACCCTGTCAAAAGGGCCTGTAGCTCAGTTGGTTAGAGCAGGGGACTCATAATCCCTTGGTCG
>QNFC01000029.1 GCA_003645395.1 Gammaproteobacteria bacterium | reverse complement strand
CGTTAACAAACGCGAAGCAAAGGAGCTTGTTGAGCTCTATTTTGATACCGTGAGGGCTGTTCTGTCGGAAGGAGAGTCCGTAAAAATTTCTGGCTTCGGTAATTTCAACATCCGCGAGAAAACGCCCAGGCCCGGACGCAATCCTAAAACCGGCGAGGAAATCCCCATTTCTGCGCGGCGTGTGGTAACTTTCAAACCCGGACAAAAACTAAAACGCAGGATAGAGAGCTATGCTGGAGCCATCGAACAATAGTGAGCTCCCCGTTATACCAGGCAAACGCTACTTTACCATCGGTGAAGTGAGTGATTTGTGCGGTGTAAAAGCACACGTGCTGCGTTACTGGGAACAGGAATTCCCCTCATTGTCGCCGGTAAAGCGTAGTGGGAATCGACGCTATTATCAGCGTCAGGACGTGATTTTAATTCGGCAGATACGATCTCTGCTGTATGACCGTGGTTTCACCATCAGTGGTGCCCGGCAACAACTTACTGGCGAAACTGCCAAAGACGATCAGCACCAAAGCCAGCAAATCATTCGCCAGTTGCGCAATGAACTGGAAGAGGTTCTGGCAATCCTGAAATCCTGAGTGACGGTTTTCAGCTCGATTTAAATTTAAGTCGCCGGGGCGTGGCGCAGTCTGGTAGCGCACTTGACTGGGGGTCAAGTGGTCACAGGTTCAAATCCTGTCGTCCCGACCATTTTTATTTTTTCAACCTATCGGTAATTGCTGAGTTGCTCGAGCCAATCTGTAATGACCGATAAACCGCAAACGCGGGGCATTGGCATGACCTCGCAGCGTACTCGCGACCGTCTGATCGAGCGTCTTCGCGCTCAAGGCATCACCAGTGCTGCAGTCCTCGACGCTATCCGCTCTGTACCTCGGCACCTGTTTGTCGACGAGGCACTTGCCAGCCGCGCTTACGAAGACACCGCATTGCCCATCGGCAACAATCAAACCATTTCCCAACCCTACATAGTCGCGCGCATGTCTGAGAGTATTCTGCGTGCAGAAAAGCATGACAAGGTGCTAGAAATTGGCACAGGCTCCGGTTATCAGACTGCGATTCTCGCCCGTCTGTTTAAACGCGTGTACAGCATCGAACGCATCCGCACCCTATATGAGCAGACAGCAAAACTGCTACACAAAATGCAGGTTGCCAACATCAGTTTGCGCTGCGCTGACGGCTACAAAGGCCTACCGCATGTTGCACCGTTTGACGCCATTATCATTACCGCAGCCCCCCCGGATTTACCGCTAGTATTATTGGAGCAACTTGCACCCGGCGGGTGCATGGTTGTGCCCGTTGGTGCTCACGGATCACAAAAATTATTACGGTTAACTCGCCAGGGCAACCAGTTCAAAGAAGAGCTGCTTGACTATGTAAGCTTTGTACCGATGCTCACAGGCCGTGGTTAACAACTGCCCATCTCTTTTGCAAAATAGCTGACCGGCAAATCACTAATGCGACCCGGTTTTTGGCTAGTCTGTTTGTCGATAATCCTGGTTTCCAGCTGCAGCAGCAACAACCTGGCGCCGGTATCGGAGCGCGGCAGCGCAGCCAGCTGGCGCCCCAACGAGTATCTAATCCAGCGGGGCGACACGCTCTATTCTATTGCCTGGGAATTTGGCCTAAATTATAAGGACCTCGCACGCTGGAACCGTCTCTCCTCTCCAGACAAAATCATCGCCGGTCATCACCTTAGGCTGTCTGCCCCCGCCACTTCAAAAAGAGCCAAACCTGCCACCACAAAACGAGCCACCAAAGTCGCCCGCTCACCACCTCAACGGACATCAAAGGTTCCCGTCACCAAAAAGCCGTCTAAAAAGAGGCAAGTCAAAAAACCAGCCACCAGAAGCTCAACCCAAATCAAGTGGCAATGGCCAACTACGGGCAAGTTAGCCGCCACCTATTCGCCCACGCTGGGCCATAACCGGGGTCTCAATATCGCTGGCAAACTAAACCAACCGATCAAAGCCGCCGCATCCGGGGTCGTCGTCTACGCCGGCGAAGGACTCCAGGCCTATGGAAGAATGATCATCATCAAACATTCTGAGCGCTATTTAAGCGCCTATGCCAACAACCATGTGATGAACGTCCGCGAGGGGCAACGGATCAAGTCCGGTCAAACCATCGCCCGTATGGGCCGACGCATAGACGGCAGAACGATGCTCCATTTCGAGATTCGTCGTAACGGCAAACCCGTCGACCCGCAAAAATATTTGCCAAAACGCCGTTGACTAGTAGCTCCACCATCTAAAAAATCCAACCGCAAAAATCAATCGAATAAAACCATCATCGCGACACGACGATCCTCAAGCATTAGCAAATTATAGGTTCTGCATGCAGCAGCAGTATTCATCGATTCTAGACCAATGCCTTGCCGACTTAGCCAGCTAACCAGCTCAGGAGCTGGAAACACAGAGGCCAAGCCCGCGCCAAGCAACAGCACCTCTGTTTTAGCATCAACCAACGGCTGCAGGTGTTCATTACTAAGTTTGCCAACCGACTCAGGAAGGTCGGCAGTTAATAATGCGTCAGGAGTAAGTATGAAGCTTCTGCCCAACGCTTCCGACATTAGCTGCGGCGCCCCCTGCTCATCAACAACACCCCACTCAACCGTCACCTGGGTCGCGTCGTAACCACGAACCCGATAGCGGCCACCACCGTTTTCCTGAGTAAATTTCATGTAAAATCGCGTCTCTCTTTTTTGGGTGGAAAATAGCCTGGGCCAACATGCTGGGCTGATGCGCGACCAGACAAATTTTATTATAAGCGGCCGAGCCTCCACCGGACACCTGCGCGTTTCTCCCAGTTTAAACGCGGGGACAACCGGCGTTCTCGCCACCAACAATAGCCAATCAATATGATCGAAAACTTTCCACGCATCGACCGTCTACCACCCTACGTCTTCAACATCGTCAATACCCTGAAGGCCGAGGCACGACAGGCCGGGGAAGACATTATAGATTTTGGCATGGGCAATCCAGATCAACCCACCCCGCGCCACATCGTTGACAAGCTAATCGCCTCTGCCCAGCGCCCGGACACCCACCGCTACTCAATGTCACGGGGAATTCCCCGCCTGCGCCGGGCGATCTGTAACTGGTATCGGGATCGCTACAGTGTCGATCTCGACCTGGAGTCAGAAACCATCGTCACCATCGGTTCCAAAGAAGGCATTGCTCATCTCGCGTTGGCAACGGTAGGCCCCGGCGACTCCGTGCTGGTCCCGAACCCTACCTACCCTATTCATCCTTACGGGTTTGTCATCGCCGGCGCAGATATTCGTCACGTACCAATGCTACCCGGCGGTGATTTTTTCGCCGAAGTCGAAGAGGCCATTCGTAACGCCTGGCCGAAACCCAAAATGATGGTGCTGAACTTTCCCAGCAATCCAACCACCGAATGCGTTGGTCTCGACTTTTTCGAAAAAGTCGTGGCACTGGCCAAAGAGCACGAAATCTGGGTTATTCACGACCTGGCCTACGCCGACATTGTTTTTGATGGCTACCAGGCGCCCTCTATTTTGCAGGTCCCCGGCGCTAAAGAGGTCGCGGTCGAATGCTTTTCATTGTCAAAGAGTTACAACATGCCTGGCTGGCGTGTCGGCTTCATGTGCGGCAATCCGGTGCTGATTGAGGCACTCGCGCGAATAAAATCCTATCTCGATTACGGCACTTTCACACCGATACAGATAGCCGCCATCACCGCACTGGAAGGCCCCCAGGAATGCGTCAAGGAAATTAGTGACATGTACCGGTCACGACGCGACGTACTCTGCGACGGCCTGCTCGATGCCGGGTGGCAGGTCACCCCACCGAAGGCAACCATGTTCGTCTGGGCGCAAATACCCGAACCTTTTCGCCATATGGGCTCTCTCGAATTTTCAAAGTTATTGCTGAAAGAAGCCAAGGTGGCTGCTTCACCGGGGATCGGTTTTGGCGAATATGGCGATGACTTTGTTCGCTTTGCACTAATCGAAAACGAACACCGTAGCCGCCAGGCCGTACGTGGCATCCGCCGGCTGCTACGCAATCCAGAACGTTTTATTTCTCAGGAGACAAAATCGTGAAGCCAGTGAACATCGGCATCATTGGCCTCGGCACCGTTGGCTGCGCAACCGTAGAAATACTCAAGGCCAACGCCGCCGATATCGCTGACCGAGTCGGCCGCCCAGTCGTCGTCAGCCACGCTTGCGTACGTGACCCATCCAAACCGCGCTCATGCGATTTAAGCAGCGTTGAATTACTCAAAGACACGGCTGATTTGGTCAACCACCCGGACATCGACATCGTTGTCGAGCTGATGGGTGGCACCGACCTGGCATTAGACCTCGGCCTGCAAGCCGTAGCCGCAGGCAAACACCTGGTCACCGCTAACAAAGCCTTGATTGCAGAGCACGGCAATCAACTGTTTGCAGCAGCCCAGGCCAACGGCGTTACCGTCGCCTATGAAGCGGCCGTAGCCGGCGGCATCCCAATTATCAAAGCCATTCGCGAAGGCCTTGCTGGTAACCGCATTCACAGCGTCGCCGGAATTATCAATGGCACTGGCAATTTTATTCTTAGCGAGATGCGCGACAAGGGACGGGCCTTTGACGACGTACTTCGTGAAGCGCAAGAGCTTGGCTACGCCGAAGCCGACCCGACCTTTGACGTTGAAGGCATCGATGCCGCGCACAAACTCACCATTCTGGCCTCAATTGCATTTGGCATTCCGCTGAATTTTCCTGCCGTGTTTACCGAGGGCATCAGCACCGTTACCGCTGAAGATGTCACCAACGCCGAGAAACTTGGTTACCGCATCAAACATCTAGGCATCGCCGAGCAGACCGAGTCTGGGGTCTCCTTACGCGTGCACCCGACATTAATCCCGCAGACTCAGCTCCTTGCGAATGTTCACGGCGTCATGAACGCCGTTCAGGTTCAATCCGATGCCGTCGGCGAGAGCCTCTACTACGGCGCAGGCGCAGGCGGCGGCCCCACCGGTTCTGCCGTGGTGGCCGACATACTCGATATCGCGCGAGCCTTAACCGCAACACCAGAACAGCGAGTGCCCTTCCTCGGTTTTCAACCGGAACGACTCAAAAATATTCCCCTACTAACCATCGAGGCCGTTGAATCCGCCTACTACCTGCGCATGCGCGCCGCTGACCAACCTGGCGTCATGGCAGAAGTTACCGGCATTCTTGGCCAGTTCGGCATCAGTATCGAAGCGATCGAGCAAACCGAGCCCGTGCAGCACGACACCCAGGCCACCATTATTATGTTGACCCACCGGGTAATCGAACAAAAGATGGTCGAGGCGATCAAACAGATAGAGGCTTTACAGACCATTGTTGGCGCAGTCACCATGATTCGCGTCGAACATTTCAACACCAGGCAATCAACATGAGCAATCGCTATATCGGTCTGATTGACCGCTACCAGTCACTCCTCCCGATCCGCAAAGAAGCCCGGCAGATCAGCCTGGGCGAAGGTAACACGCCACTGATTCAACTGCAGAACATTCCGGCGACCATTCCTGGCAACCTCAACATCCATGTCAAATTCGAAGGCCTCAACCCCACTGGTTCGTTTAAAGACCGCGGCATGACCGTCGCCGTTACCCAGGCCGTCGACGAAGGTAGTCAGGCAATCATCTGTGCATCCACCGGCAACACCTCAGCGGCCGCTGCCGCCTATGCAGCGCGCGCAGGTATTCGCGCCTTTGTGCTGATTCCCGAAGGTAAAATTGCCCTCGGCAAACTTGCTCAGGCAATGATGCATGGCGCCCACATTCTGCAGATTCGTGGCAACTTCGACGACGGCATGCGCCTGGTCAAAGAACTCGGCAAGACCCTGCCGCTGACCATTGTGAACTCCATCAACCCCTATCGCCTGCAGGGTCAGAAAACCGCCGCGTTCGAAATTGTCGACGACCTCGGTCGCGCCCCCGATTATCATTGCCTACCCGTCGGCAACGCTGGCAACATCAGCGCCTACTGGATGGGCTATCGTGAATATTTTGACAACGGCACGGCCGCTAGCAAGCCCACCATGTGCGGCTACCAGGCCAGCGGTGCCGCACCCTTCCTGCGCGGCGCACCGGTAGAGCACCCAGAAACCGTCGCCACCGCCATTCGCATCGGCAATCCGCAATCATGGGATCTGGCCGTAGAAGCTCAGCAACAATCCGGCGGCTGGTTTAACGAGTGCAGTGATGAAGAGATTCTCGCCGCACAAAAACTACTCGCCGAACGCGAAGGCATTTTTTGTGAACCCGCCTCCGCCGCCTCACTGGCCGGGCTAATCAAAGACGCCGGCAACGGTAAATTTGCCGATAACAGCACCCTGGTTTGCACCCTTACCGGCAACGGGCTGAAAGACCCCGACACCGCCATCAGCCAGTGCAGCACCCCGCAAGTGGTCGATGCCACCGAACAGGCTATTGGCCAGGCGCTACAAGAGGCAATGGGGGTTTAATATGAGTTATTGCTGGATTACTTAACTACCACTAAGGCTGTAGCAGCCCGGACCCGCAAAAAAGGTAGCGAGATCAAGGCTACCGCTATTACCCGTTTCCCTGCGGCGATTGAACAGGTCTGTGGACACTGTTACCTAAAAAACTCCGTAGACTTAGAGACCTCGTACATAGACCGGATTCACTCAATGCCCGAAATCAACAACAGAGCAACCGCATGGGCGCGATGAGCAAACTGGTCGAGATGCAGCTGAATTTCCCGGCAGACCAAATCACAGCCATTAAAAGCCTGGACCCGGGCATGGGTCGGCCAATTGAGGGATGCCAGGACACTGGCCGCCGATGTTGAGGGTACCCCGAAGGTCTGGAAATCGGGTAGCTGACTCAGAGACCAGTCGCCGGGGAAGCGAGCACAGACATCACCATTCCGAAAAAAATATCTCAAGCAGTTACAGAGTGCTGAGACATAAGTAACCCTCTCACGATAGTTATGTTTGGCGGCCAAGAGGGTGTCTGGCTCCGTTGTTGCATTGGTTGAGTCCTACGTAAATTGGTCCAGCGCAGGGTAGTTGTCAAACCAGGGGGAACACGTTTGTAACGACCATGGGGCTGAGAAGACGAAGAGGACGATACCTCCTCTGCACTCAATAAACTCAACGCCTGCCCGTGCGCCAAAATTCGTTTCTGGTGAGCTGGATGGTCAATAGAGTGAGACGGAAATCGACCACACCGGAAAAACTGATAGGTTAGGACGCGATTACTACCGCTAGATATGTAGGACCGTCGTTCATATGAAAGTCTCATCAGCAACTTGCAGATCCACCAAAACCGCTACCAGCAGCCGTTATTGCGACCACTTCCACCTCTGTACCAGACAGAGATTACAGGATTGGGCCCATGGATGATCTGCAAAAGGCCACAGCGCAAGCGATTGTTAATATATTTGAAACTGGCTCTGCCCGAGGCGAGTACGGCAAAGTCACCCTGTTACCAGGAGACACTGGCCACCTGACATACGGGCGAGCGCAAACGACCCTCGCCAGCGGCAATCTGTTCCTGCTGATTAATTCGTATGTCAACGCGATAGGCTGCGAGTTTGGCGATGAACTGAGTGCTTTCCTGCAACGGCTAGATGACCGAGACAATTCCATGGATCACGAAGTTAAGTTCAGCAGATTCCTGCGCATGGCGGGGGATGACCCGGTTATGATTCGCGTTCAATATTCCTTCTTCGATAACGTTTACTGAGCTCCGGCTGTCAAGAGCGCCAATTTTATTGGCGCGAACGAAGTACTCTCCCTCGCTGTTGTCTACGACAGCCGTATACATGGTTCCTGGCACGCCATGCACGACCGTACCACCAATGCCTTCGGCGCACCCACTGAAGTGGGCGAGCATCTGTGGATGACACGGGACATTGCAACCCGCCGCAGTGGGTTAGCAAACCACTCCAACACATTGTTGAACAAGACCGTCTACCGCATGGATGCTTTGCAGGAAATTATCAGCACCGGTAACTGGTCGTTGAGCCTACCGCTTAGCTGTCGCGATATACAACTTACGGAGTCATTGCTGACCGGCGCCGGAGATGCGCGAGCTACTGACCTTGAAAGCCCACGCCCCATGCTTCGGTTAAGAGTTCCAATGGACCAACAACCAGCTGTCAGAGAACTGCAGGTTACGCTGATGGATAATGGCATTTCTTTAAGCATCGATGGAGTTTTTGGAGACCAGACAGAGCGCGCAGTAAAAGAGTGGCAGAACACCAACGGTCTGACGGTAGACGGTATTGTCGGCCCTGCTACATGGGCGTCTCCTGGACTCGACGAGCCAATCTAACTCTACAGGTTACCCGGGCTTCGTTTGATGTCAGCGTTTTAGACCTTCACCTTATAAGTCAGCGCTAATTCATCAGCAGGCAGGCCACGAATACCCCAGCTGGCCATTGGCGTTTCTGAAATCGTAATTTCCACGTCCTGCGGTTTGACGCCGCACTATTGCTCTATATTCGAGAAGAGCAGATGGATGAGTGCCTTTTTGGCCGCTGCGGAGCGGCCTTCGAAGATAGAAATTTCGATAATTGTGTAGGCCTCGCTACGATCCGCCGGATAGATAAAGTCCGCCGCAGACAGACGTTCGCGATTCGCCGGCAATACCGATTTTAGTCCGTATATTTTTACCTGCGCCATACCAGCAGCTAGTAAGGGCCGTTACACCTGCTCACCGGCGAGGTAAAGCCAGGTATCGACCACGGTATCGGGATTCAGGGAAATGCTGGATATGTTCTGCTCCATCAGCCAGGCGGCAAGGTCTGGGAAATCCGACGGGCCCTGACCACAGATACCGATGTACTTGCCCGCTCGATTACAGGACTCGATGGCCATTTTCATCAGAATTTTCACAGCTTCATTGCGCTCATCAAAACTGCCAGCCACAAGGCCAGAGTCACGATCTAGCCCCAGGGTAAGCTGAGTCAGGTCGTTGGAGCCGATGGAGAAACCGTCGAAATACTCGAGAAACTGGTCTGCGAGCAAGGCATTGCTCGGCAGCTCGCACATCATGATCAGGCGCAGGCCATTCTTACCCCGCTCTAGCCCCTCCTCTTTCAGTAACTCAATCACTTTAGCGGCTTCATCGAGGGTTCTGACAAACGGAATCATCACCTCGATATTAGTCAGGCCCATCTCATCACGAACTTTCTTCAGTGCTTCACATTCCAGCGCAAAACAGTCGCGGAAGTCTTCTGAGATATAACGCGACGCCCCGCGGAACCCCAGCATCGGGTTCTCTTCATGCGGCTCGTAGGCTTCTCCACCCAGCAGGTTGGCATATTCATTACTTTTGAAATCGGACATTCGCACAATCACGCTATGGGGATGAAATGCAGCTCCCAGTGTGGCGATGCCCTCGGCCAGCTTCTCCACGAAAAAGGTGGTGGGGCTAGCGTAGCCGGCGGTGATTTCATCAATGGTGCGTTGTAATTCTGGTGACTCGCTGGCGTAATTAATTAGCGCCTTCGGGTGCACACCGATGACTCGGTTGATCAGAAACTCCTGCCGGGCCAGGCCGACGCCCGCATTGGGCAGGCTCGCGTAATCAAACGCCCGTTCGGGGTTGCCGACATTCATCATGATTTTAGTCGGCGGCTCGGGCATTTTATCGAGCGCCACTTCAGTGACATCATTATTCAGTTCACCAGCATAGATATGGCCAGTATCACCCTCGGCACAGGAAACGGTTACCAGCTGTCCATCGCTAAGCACGTCGGTGGCATTGCCACAGCCCACTACCGCCGGCACGCCCAGTTCGCGGGCAATAATCGCCGCATGACAAGTGCGGCCACCACGATTGGTGACGATCGCGGATGCCCGCTTCATCACCGGCTCCCAGTCGGGATCGGTCATGTCGGTGACCAATATTTCACCGGCCTGCAGGCGATCCATTTCCGACGCATCGGCAATAATGCGCACTTTACCGACTCCGATTGACTGACCCACGCTGCGGCCACTGACGACCACATCACCCTGCTCTTTGAGCTGGTAGCGACGCAATACCTGGCTATCGCTGCGGGTTTTTACAGTTTCTGGTCGCGCCTGCAGAATATAGAGCTGATCATCTTCGCCATCTTTGCCCCACTCAATATCCATGGGTCGGCCGTAATGTGCTTCAATCAGTAGCGCCTGACGGGCCAGCGCTTCAACATCAGCATCGCTAAGACAAAAACGCATCTGGTCAGCGCGGTCGACATCAACGGTCACCACCGATTTGCCAGCGCTGGCGGTCTGTCCATAAATCATCTTCAGCGCTTTGCTACCACGAGTGCGCCGCAAAATGGCTGGCCGATCTGCTGTGAGTGTCTGTTTATGAACATAAAATTCATCTGGATTTACGCTGCCCTGCACCACCGTTTCGCCAAGGCCATAAGCAGCAGTAACAAAGATAACATCGCGAAAACCAGACTCCGTATCCAGGGTAAACATAACGCCAGCAGCGCCAATATCACTACGGACCATCCGCTGAATACCGGCGGACAGGGCAACCTCGGCGTGATCAAACCCCTGATGCACGCGATAAGAAATCGCCCGATCGTTAAACAGAGAAGCAAACACTTCTTTGATCGCCACCAGCACATTGTCGATACCAACAATGTTCAGAAAGGTCTCCTGCTGCCCGGCAAACGATGCGTCGGGCAGATCTTCTGCGGTAGCGGACGAACGCACCGCCACGGCGGCAGGCACCTTAGCAGACAGCTCATCGTAAGCCTGGCGCACGGCCTGTTCCAGCTCTGCCGGGAAAGGTAATTCGATCACCCAGCGGCGGATATCAGCACCTGTTTTTACCAGTGCGGGCACGTCGTCAACATCCAGCTCCGCCAGAGCTTTATGAATGCGCTGGTCGAGTCCGTCATGAGCAAGAAACGTGCGAAAGGCATCAGCCGTTGTCGCAAAGCCATTAGGCACGGTCACCCCTGCACCCGCCAGGTTACTGATCATCTCACCAAGGGAGGCGTTTTTGCCGCCTACTTTGTCAACATCGCCCATGCCCAGAGTGTTAAACCAGCGAACGTATTCGGCCATCAGAATTCCTGTAAAAAACGAGTTTAGGTGTCGGTTTAAATTACTTACGAATAATCACAATACCGACTAGCCCAGACAATTCGGAGCCTGTCGAGAACGTAAATTAGTCTCGGTAAAAATCGGCGGTATATTTTGCCTAATTTACCTCTTTCCCGCCAGTTACTTACGAGTCATCCTGGCGGAGCCAACTACAGTGACAGTCGCTGACGAAAAGTGTGCTCCTGAGGCATACTTGAGCAACCAAAAATACAGATGCCCGATACGTTAATCTACGTTAATTGCGCTAATGCTTAATTAGCCCGCGAATTATTCAGCGTACCGCTGCGCCAAATTCATCCATACCCCTAACAGGAGGAACCATGTCCAGATCTTACGAAGAGACCTATCGGTCATCCATTGAGCAACCTGAAGAGTTCTGGGCGCAGCAGGCCGAGCGTATCGACTGGCATCGCCCACCGACTCAAATCCTCGACGCCAGTACGCCACCCTTTATTAGCTGGTACAAGGACGGCCAGACCAATCTTTGCTACAACGCCATTGATCGCCACCTTGAGAGCCGCGGCGACCAGGCAGCATTGGTCTGGGAATCCACCGAGGTCAACCAGACCAAAAGCTGGACCTACACGGAACTGTATGACGAAGTAAACACCGTTGCCGCAGCACTT
>QNFC01000028.1 GCA_003645395.1 Gammaproteobacteria bacterium | reverse complement strand
GCGGCGGTCGGTAATAGCGCACAGCCACCAAAGGCAAAAATGGCGGCATTGATGTGCAGCGGTCGTAACCGGCCAAAATGCAGCCAGGGCAGGTCAAAGTTAGGCGCCGGCCATGCCAGTTGAGCAACAATAATTGCCTTCACCAGCATGGAGACCACGCCCCAGACACTTGTCATCACTGCAAACCGCCGCACCACACGTTAGTGGTAGGTCGTTTCAGTCACCACTAATCTCCTTCAGAGGTTCTGTTGTTAACTTCGGTTGCGCGAGTGCCTGGGCAGAGTCCCATTCGTCACGTAAAAATTCAGTGCCCGAACCTTCAAACTATCAGCGCGTTACCAGACTAATGACTAATAGAATAGCTAGAACAATAGATAACCCACGCCAGACCGCTAGTGGGTTGCGTTGTAGCAGTGGTTGCGTGGCGTTGAAGTCTGGGTTGGGTTTATTCAGGTCGTGTAGAA
This sequence comes from Gammaproteobacteria bacterium, assembly GCA_003645395.1. Taxonomy (GTDB): domain Bacteria; phylum Pseudomonadota; class Gammaproteobacteria; order Immundisolibacterales; family Immundisolibacteraceae; genus QNFC01. The sequence continues at coordinate 11,507 of QNFC01000028.1, read as the reverse complement.
ATTCTGACAGTACTTCGTAGCGCTGTTTAGGGTCGATGGCGACTGCTTTGGCGACGGCGCCGTCCATCCACAACGGTAGCTCTGTGTTTAGCTGCATGGCGGATTGATAGTTCACCCGGTTGAGGTTGCGGGGGGTGAGTACGGTGCCAAATGGAAGTTTGCCGGTGAGCATTTCGTAGGCGATTACGCCGAGAGAGAAAATATCGGCGCGGCTATCGCCGGTGCCGCCGCGCAGGTATTCTGGAGCGGTGTAACGCTCGGTGCCCAGCAGCACATCTTTATCGACCGGGGTGTCGATTTCACTCAGGCCCGCGACTTTGGCAGAGCCAAAATCGATAATTTTGATGGTGCCATCGGTCGTCACCATGATGTTTTCAGGTTTCAGGTCCTGATGAATCATCTCCATGCGCTGAAATGCCCGTAGGCCGGTGGCAATCTCACCAATCAGCTCACGAAATTTCTGTAACGACGGCTGGGGGTTATCATCCATCCACTGACGAAAGGTCTGGCCTTCAATATATTCGGCGATGAAATAAAGGCACTGGCGTGGCCGATCCGGTTCGATCACCTTCATTATGTGGGGGCTATTGAGACGCCGGCCGATCCACTCTTCGTGCAGGAACAGGTCAATGAACAGTGGATCGTCGCTAAAACTTGGCGAGGGGGTTTTCATTATCCGTTGCTCGCCATTCGATTCATCCACCACCAGATAGACCTGGGTGCGTTTGGCGGCATGAATTTCGCGGATGACCCGGTAGCCGTCGAGTATCTGTCCCGCTTCGAGTAACGGCGGAAAGGGCAGGGCGGTGAGTTCGTTGAAATAGGACTCCTCGTCCTGCACGGGCAGTGCGTGCACGGTGAACGCCTGGGCGGTGAGGTTGTCGTTGCTGCCGTTGCGCCGAGCGGTCTGGGCCAGTGAGCGACAGGCGCCGATCAGGTCATCGGCCAGGTCGATGAGGATTTTTTTTATATCCCGGTCGGGGATCCACTCATGAACGCCGTCGGTGGTCATTAAAAAGGTGTCGCCGGGTTGCACAGCGACGACCTGGTGGTCGACCTCCAGCGCCAGTTCAATCCCCATGGCGCGAGTGAGAAAATCACGGCCGCCGGTGTGGGTGCGGTGATCGCGGGTAATGGTTTGCAGGTCACCGTCGCGGAGCAGGAATATGCGCGTATCGCCAACATGAAAAATGTGCGCGCTGGAGGATTTAAGCACCAGCGCGCTGAGCGTGCTCACCAGCCCGGTAGAACTGCCGTAAACCGAATGGCCCTGGCCGTAGAGCCAGCGGTTGAGCGCGGACAGGATTTTTAGCGCGGAGGTTTTTACCGACCAGCTATCGGGAGTCGAGAAGTAGTCGGTGAGAAAGTTGTGCACACAAACCTGGCTGGCTTTAGCGCCATCGGCAGCGGCGCTCATGCCGTCGGCGATCACCGCCACCATGCCTTTGTTAGTGAGCATCGGTTCATCTGGCACGTGCAGACCGATGGAGTCTTCATTGGCCGGTTTAGCGCCGGCGTCTGAGAACTGACCGACGCTAATTTCTAGTTTTGACATGAATAAATCAGCATTTTAAGCTCGGCTTTAACGCAGTAGATGGCCGACTCAGTAGAATATCAACCGCCTGCTAGGATACCTCGATCATCTGCACAGTCCCGTCGGGCATGACCTCGGCCATGTGGCCTTCTGGTTCATCCATGAAAATTGCTAGCAGGATGAATACCAGGGCTCCGGTGCCAGCAATAACCATGAAAAATACCTGTGGTGATACAAATGACAGCACCGTCAGAAAAGTCACCGCCCCGACATTGCCGTAAGCGCCGGTCATGCCGGCGATCTGGCCGGTCATGCGGCGCTTGATGAGTGGCACAATGGCAAATACCGCGCCACAACCTGAGTGCACGAAAAAGGCGCAGAACATGGTTGAAACTACCACGAGTGGAATCCACCAGCTGCCATCGATCTGGGAAAGTACGAGGTACCCCACGATGAGCCCGCCCAGTAAGGTCATCATGGTGGTTTTACGGCCAAATTTATCGCTAAGGAGTCCGCCGATGGGGCGTGCTACCAGGTTCATTCCAGCATACCCAGCGGCTAACATGCCGGCCTGACTCTGGGATAGACCGGCGCTGCTAAACGTGTCAAAAAAGAACAGTGGCAACATTGAGATGACGGCGATTTCTGAACCGAACGTCGCAAAGTAGGCAATGTTTAGTATGGCGACCTGTTTGAACTTGTAGCGATGAATTTCTGGTATCGGGGTGATAAAGACTGATTTATTAATCTGCCACATGTGCCAGAGCTGATAACTGAAAATTGCCAGCAGGGAGGCATAAGCAATGTTGACTGCGGTGCCACTGAGAAGCCCTAAATTCTGGGGGCCTAGTTTCCAGCTGAGCACCCCCAGAGCAACAAACATCGGAATGTTCATTGCAACGTAGAGGACGAAATCGCCTTTGCTGGTCACTTCCATCGCGCCAGATTTTTTGGGCTTGAAGTAGGTGGAACCTGCCGGCGTGTTGCTGACGGAGAAATAGTAGATGAAGGAATAGATTAGAGCCATGGCTCCGGTAGCCGCTATCGACCAGCGCCAACCGTCGTCACCACCAAACCAGGCCGCCATTAGTGGCACTAACATTGCTGCACCTGCGGAACCAAAATTACCCCAGCCGCCGTAGATACCTTCGGCTACACCAACGGTTTTGGCCGGATACCACTCGCTGATCATACGGATGCCGATCACGAAACCGGCGCCGACAAAGCCGAGCAGAAAGCGTGATAGTGCCAGCGCTTCATAACTCTGAGCAAAGGCGAAGAAAAAGCAGACAATGCTGGAGCTGGCCAGCAGTAGCGAAAAAATGAGCTTGGGTCCGTATTTGTCGACCAGCATTCCGACCACAATACGGGCTGGAATAGTCAACGCAACGTTCAGGGTGAGTAACGCCTTGACCTCAGCGTCGCTAAGGCCAAAGGTCTCGCGGATAGAAATCATCAGCGGTGCGCTATTGAACCAGACCAGGAAGGTGAGGAAGAAAGCGAACCAGGTGAGATGCAGAATCTTCGACGGGCCAGAGAAGGAAAGCAACTTGATGGATGAAGCAGACATGGGAGTTCCAGAGGGGAGGGGTTGGTGTTGTCGCTGCACTCTATGCAGGGATCATGCCAGCAGCGAACGATGGCCGCGAAACTCGGAAAATGTGGAGAAATGGGCGCTGGTTGCATTGTGGGAAAGCGCGTGAATTTCTGAGGATTACTATAGTATAGGGGCGGCATCAATGTGAGTCGTTGCAGGTGGCCTTAGCGGATATTGATATGCTGCAAGAAGGGCCGCCTCCGGCCTGACGGGTCGAGTCAGTCACCCGGGCGGAGGCTGGTCGGGTTTCAATTCTGGGCGCTTTTCAAAAATACGCACCAGATTGGGGCGGCGCTGGAGTAGGTGGCCTGAATAAGCCCAGGTCGAGAAAGCTGGCTTGTTAACCATTCCGATAGTGTTCACGGGCACAATCCAGTCAATCAGGGGATCTAGCTGCTAACGGACAGATATGGATGCGTCCAGAATCATGATCGGCACGACTCTTGCTGTGTAATGTAGCGACTTAGCGACTAAACCAGATCAGCGGTAGCCGTCAAGCCGCTGATGACAGGCAACAAACAATCACCGGAACCAATATGGCAAACAAACAAAAACTGGTAGTAATTGGCAACGGAATGGTCGGGCACAACCTGATTGAGAAACTGGTGGATAGCGGTGCCGCTCAGAATTATGAGATCACTGTATTCTGTGAAGAGTCCCGATTAGCTTACGACCGGGTACATTTGAGTGAGTTTTTTGCTGGTAAGAGTGCCGATGATCTCGCCCTGACCACGGGTGAGTTCTATCAACAACAGGGCATTCGTGTGTTGGTGGGGTGTGCGGCCACTGCGATTAATCGCGAACAGAAAACGATTGTCGCTGAGGCTGGCGAGGAAGTTGCGTACGATTTGCTGGTGCTGGCCACGGGTTCTTATCCCTTTGTGCCGCCCATGCCGGGTCACGATCGGGCCCGCTGCCTAGTTTATCGCACTATAGATGATCTGGAAGCGCTCACTGAGGCTGCTAAAAATTCTAAGGTCGGTGCAGTGGTTGGCGGTGGTCTGCTTGGTCTTGAGGCCGCCAAAGCGGTTAAGGACCTGGGCCTCGAAACTCATGTGATTGAATTTGCCCCTCGGCTGATGGCGGTGCAGGTCGACGATGGCGGCAGCGCTATTTTGCGTAGCAAAATCGAAGCCCTTGGCGTGCAGGTACACACCGGGAAAAACACCACCGAAATTGTCGACGGCGAATCCGCGTTCCATCGCATGAACTTCGCAGATGGCGGGCACCTTGAAACCGATCTAGTGCTTTTTTCTGCTGGCATACGTCCGCAGGATACCCTGGCGCGCGCCTGCGGTCTCGAGCTTGGCGAGCGTGGCGGCATTGTGATTAATAACCAGTGCCAGACCAGCGATCCGGCCATTTACGCGATTGGTGAGTGTGCCCTCTGGAACGGCCGTATCTTTGGCCTGGTAGCGCCCGGATACCAGATGGCGGGGGTTGCGGCGGCGCATCTGGCCGGAAAGTCCGCCCAATTTACCGGCGCCGACATGAGCACCAAACTCAAATTGATGGGTGTCGATGTCGCCAGCATTGGCGATGCCCACGGCAATGTTGAAGGTTCACGCAGCTACGTCTACAGCGACGAAGTAGCCGAGGTCTATAAAAAAGTAGTGGTCGACGAGAGCGGCGATAAACTGCTCGGCGCGGTGCTGGTCGGTGATGCCAAAGAGTACGGCACACTACTTCAGTACATGCTCAACGAAATTCAACTACCAGAACATCCCGATGACCTGATTCTGCCCCAGCGCGATGGCGGGGCGGCGGTCGGGTTAGGACCCGATATGCTGCCGGAAACGGCGATGATCTGTTCCTGTCACGACGTTACCAAAGGCGATATTGTCACCGCCATTGATGACGGTGCTACCGATATCGGCGCCCTGAAATCCTGCACCAAAGCCAGTACCGGCTGCGGCGGTTGTGCCGCACTGCTCAAATCCCTGCTCGATAGCGAGCTGGATAAGCGTGGCCTGGAAGTCAACACCGATATTTGCGAGCACTTTGCTTACACCCGTCAGGACCTTTATGGACTGGTGCGCGTGGGCCAGCTAAAAACCTTTGCTGAACTGCTGGAAAAGCACGGCACTGGCACCGGCTGTGAGCTGTGCAAACCCGCCATCGGCTCGATTCTAGCCTCCTGCTGGAACGATTACGTGCTGCAAAAGTCGCTGGTTGGTCTGCAGGATACCAATGATCGTTATCTTGCCAACATGCAAAAAGACGGCACCTATTCGGTGGTGCCGCGGGTACCCGGCGGCGAGATCACACCGGATAAATTAATTGTGCTTGGCCAGGTGGCCAAAGAGTTTGACCTCTACACCAAAATCACCGGCGGCCAGCGGGTGGATCTGTTTGGGGCGCGGATGGATCAACTGCCGGCTATCTGGAGCAAGTTGATCGACGCCGGCTTTGAAACCGGTCATGCCTACGGCAAATCGCTGCGCACGGTTAAATCCTGCGTTGGCAGCACCTGGTGTCGCTACGGGGTAGACGACAGTGCCGGTCTGGCAGTTGAGTTGGAGCACCGTTATAAAGGGCTGCGTTCTCCCCATAAAATCAAATTCGGCGTCTCCGGCTGTACCCGAGAGTGTGCCGAAGCCCAGAGCAAAGATATTGGCATTATTGCCACCGAAAAAGGCTGGAATCTCTATGTCTGTGGCAATGGCGGCATGCGCCCGCGTCATGGCGACCTGTTTGCCACCGACCTGGATAAAGCGACCCTGATCGAGTACATCGACCGGGTGTTGATGTTCTATGTCAGCAGCGCCGATAAACTGCAACGCACCTCGGTGTGGATGGAGAACCTCGAAGGTGGACTCGACTATCTGCGCTCGGTGGTGATCGACGACCGGCTTGGCATCAATGCAGAGCTTGAGCAGCAGATGGGGTTGGTGATCGATAGCTATGCCTGTGAGTGGAAAGCCGCCGTTGAGGATCCGGAATCTTTAAAACGCTTCCGTCACTTTGTTAATAGTGACAAGGGTGACAGTAACGTGGTTTTTGTACGCGAACGGGAGCAGATTCGCCCAGCGCTTGAGGAAGAAAAGCCCGTCACTGAATCTGCGTGATGGCGCTTCGTTAGCCGTTTGTTTGATGTTCGGGTAGCGAGCGTCACTTTGAATGATCCGCTTTACTAAAGAGAACAACATGCCAACTTCTCAACCACCTACTCAGCAGTGGGTCGACATCTGTGCCATCGATGATTTAACCCCCGAAGCGGGTTGCGGCGCGCTGCTGGGCGATGAACAGGTCGCCCTGTTTTACCTGCCAAACCAACCCGAGCAACTGTTTGCAATCAGTAATTACGACCCGCTGGGAGAGGCCAATGTTCTCGCGCGCGGGATAGTTGGCAATATCGGTGAGCAACTGGTCGTCGCCTCGCCGCTCTATAAACAGCATTTTGATCTGCGCACCGGTGCCTGCCTCGAAGAGGCCGAGGTCACAGTTCGCTGTTATTCCGCTCGAATCGAAGCGGGCCGGGTGGAGTTATCGGGTTAGGGGAAACATCAGAGCTATTGAGGCCCTTGTAGGAGCGACTTCAGTCGCGATAGCAGCGGCAATCGGAGACTCCGGGTCGTGACTGAAGTCACTCCTACCGTGACCCGAGTCCCCGGCAGTGATAGGGCGATTGGCAGCAGCAGTTTTTCCGCGCTAACCAAAGTGGGTCAGGCGGAGTTAGCGGCATAGGGAGCCATCAGAGCTATAGAGGCTCTTGTAGGAGCGACTTCAGTCGCGACAGCAGCGGCAATCGGAGGCTCCGGGTCGTGACTGAAGTCACTCCTACAGAAACCCGAGTCCCCGGCGGTGTAGATCGATTACCCAACTAGCTATTTCAGTACCACTATATTTTTAACCAATTTCCAGTTTTTAACTAAATTCCAGAGCAATCAAAATAAATGAGTCATTTTCTCGATCGGCTACGCTACTTTTCCCGCAAACGGGAAACCTTCTCCGGTGGTCACGGTGTCACCACGGATGATGACCGGCAGTGGGAAGACGGTTACCGCAACCGCTGGCGTTTCGACAAGGTGGTGCGCTCCACCCACGGCGTCAACTGTACCGGTGGCTGCAGCTGGAATATCCACGTCAAAAGCGGTCTGGTGGCATTTGAAACCCAGGCCACCGATTACCCCCGCACCCGGCCTGACCTGCCGAACCATGAACCCCGCGGCTGTCAGCGCGGCGCCAGTTACTCCTGGTATCTATATAGTCCACATCGGGTAAAGCACCCGATGATTCGCGGTCGTTTGCTCGACCTCTACCGCACCGAAAGAGCCCTGGGCAGTGACCCGGTTGAGGCCTGGACCGCGATTCAGGCCGATGCCGACAAGCGTAAATCCTATACCGCGGTCCGTGGCCTCGGCGGTTTCGTGCGCATCGACTGGGATGAGATCACCGAGATCATCGCCGCGGCCAATATTTACACCATCAAAACCCACGGCCCGGACCGGGTGGCCGGCTTCTCGCCGATCCCGGCCATGTCGATGATCAGCTACGCCGCCGGTAGTCGTTACCTGTCGCTAATCGGTGGTGTGCCACTGTCGTTCTATGACTGGTATTGCGATTTGCCGCCCTCATCACCCCAGGTCTGGGGTGAGCAGACCGACGTGCCCGAGTCCGCCGACTGGTACAACTCCGGTTACCTGGTGGTCTGCGGCGCTAACCTACCGATGACCCGCACCCCGGACGCTCATTTTTATTCAGAGGTGCGTTACAAGGGCACCAAAGTAGTCGCGGTGGCGCCGGATTATGCCGAGTACGTAAAGTTTGCTGATCTGTGGATGCCGGCGAAGCAGGGCACCGATGCGGCGCTGTTTTTAGCCATGGGCCACGTGGCGCTGAAAGAGTTCTTTGTTGATCGTCAGGTGCCTTATTTTCAGGAATACGCCCGCCAGTACACCGACTTGCCGATGCTGGTTATTCTCAGGGCGCACGAGGATGGCTATACCAGTGACCGTTTTGTCCGCGCCAGTGATTTTGATAACAGCCTGGGCGAGCAGAACAACCCGGAGTGGAAAACCATTGTCATTGACCACGCCACCGGTAACCCGGTTGCCCCCAATGGCAGCGTTGGTTTCCGCTGGGGCGAAGACGGCAAATGGAACCTGCTAGAGAAAGCCGGCGCGGATCAGGCTGAAGTTGCGACTGAATTGAGCTTGATGGAAGGTGAGTTCGAGACAGTTGCGGTTCACTATCCGGATTTTGGCGGCGAAACGCAGACGACCATGGTACGTAACGCGCCAGCCCGCAAAATGATGCTGGGCGGTGAAGAAGTACTGATTTCCACCGTATTTGATTTACAGGTCTCCCATTACGGGGTTGATCGTGGTCTCGGCGGAGAATGTGCCGCAGGCTACGACGATGCCAACGTGGCCTTTACCCCGGCCTGGGCGGAAAACGTCACCGGTGTGAAGAAAGCGGATATCGAGCGTACGGGTCGCGAATTTGCCGACAACGCCGAGAAAACTCGCGGCAAATCGATGGTCATCCTCGGTGCTGGTGTCAATCACTGGTACCACAACGACATGAACTATCGCGCCATCATGAACCTGCTGCACCTGTGTGGTTGCGTGGGGCAGAGCGGCGGCGGTTGGGCCCATTACGTGGGTCAGGAAAAACTCCGTCCCCAGGCCGGTTGGGCACCGATTGCCTTTGCCAGTGACTGGTATCGACCGACCCGGCAGATGAACGGCACCAGTTTTTTCTATTTTCATACCGACCAGTGGCGTTATGAACGGTTGGACGCTGACGACCTGCTAGCGCCCACCGCCAAGGGTGCTTATCGCGGCCATAACCTGGCCGATTACAACGTGGTCTCGCAGCGGCTCGGCTGGTTGCCGTCCGCGCCGCACTTTAACCAGAACCCGATGACCATTGTTGATAATGCCGAGGCCGCCGGTGCGACTGACGAAGCCGGCGTGGTTAGTCATCTGGTCGATCAACTCAAAAGCGGCGAAGTGGCTTTCTCTGGTGAAGATATCGACGCGCCGGAGAACTTTGTCCGTAACCTGTTTGTCTGGCGCGCCAACCTGATTGGCACCAGCGCCAAGGGCCATGAGTATTTTCTTAAACACCTGCTCGGCGCCCAGAACGGCGTGATGCAGGACATAGTGCCCGGCGCCCAAGGCAGCGAGATCAAATGGCACGACGATGCCCCCATCGCCAAGCTCGATCTGATGGTCGATATCAACTTCCGTCTCAACTCTACCGGTGCCTATTCCGACATTATTCTGCCTACCGCCACCTGGTACGAAAAAAACGACATCAACACCACCGACATGCATCCGTTCATCCATCCGCTCACCGCGGCGGTCGATCCGGGTTGGGAGAGCAAGAGTGACTGGCAGATTTTTCGTAAAATCTCCGAGACCTTCTCGGTGCTGGCGGAGAAACATCTCGGAATCCGTAAAGATTTAGTCTCGATTCCAATGATGCACGACAGCCCCGCCGAGCTGGCTCAGTCGATGGGGGTCAAGGACTGGAAGCGTGGCGAGGTAGATCTGATCCCCGGTAAAACGGCGCCGATATTTAAAGTGGTGGAGCGTGATTTTCCCAACACCGGCAAGATGTTCAACGCCCTCGGACCATTACTGAAAAGCCTGGGTAACAACGTCAAAGGTATCGAGTGGAACACCGACGAAGAATATGAACATTTAAAGAAGACTTCCTACACCATCAAAGAGGAGGGCATTACCAAAGGCATGCCGTCACTCAGTGACGACATCGATGTGTGTGAGTCGATCATGGCGATGGCGCCGGAAACTAATGGCGAAGTAGCGTTCAAGTCCTGGGCAGCGCTGTCGAAAAAAACGGGCACCGACCTAACCCCCCTGGCCGCGGATCGCCGCGCCGACCGCATTACTTTTCGCGACATTAAAGCCCAGCCGCGCAAAATCATCACCGCGCCAACCTGGAGTGGGGTCGAATCTGAAGAGGTCAGCTACACCTCCGGCTACACCAATATCCATCACCACATTCCGTTTCGTACCTTGACCGGCCGCGCCCAGTTTTATCAGGATCACGAGTGGATGCTCGATTTCGGCGAAGGCTTCTGCACCTGGCGGCCACCAGTTGATTTGCAGGCCACCCGCGGCATGGACAAAACCATTGCCGGCAAGCCGCATTTGGTATTGAACTGGATAACCCCTCACTCCAAATGGGGTATCCACAGCACCTACAACGATAACCTGCGCATGCTCACCCTGTTTCGGGGCGGGCCGACCGTGTGGATATCCGAAATCGACGCCGCCAAAATTGGCCTGGAAGATAACGACTGGGTGGAGGCGCTAAACAGCAACGGTGCAACCGTGGCGCGGGCGGTGGTCAGCCAGCGTATTCCCGAGGGTATGGCGATGATGTACCACGCCCAGGAAAAAATCATTAACACGCCGGGGTCAAATACCACCGGCAAGCGCTCCGGTATTTTGAACAGCGTCACCCGCGTGGTGGTTAAACCTACCCACATGATCGGCGGTTATGCCCAGCTGGCCTACGGCTTTAACTATTACGGCACGGTTGGTTCGCAACGTGATGAGCATGTCCTGCTGCATAAAATTGCCGACCAGGACATTGATTGGCTAGAGCAGCCACTAACGCCCCAGCGAGAGGCAGCACTGAATCCGCCGGAAGTTAAGCAGGCGGCCTATCCGTTGTCACCTGCCTTTGAAGATAGCCCGGAACGTGAAGGCAACGTCTTTGAAGAAGCAGATATGGATACCGATGCAGCCAAAGCTGCAGCAGAAGGAGCGCAATCATGAAGGTGCGGGCTAATTTTTCACTGGTTTTCAACCTGGATAAGTGTATTGGCTGTCACACCTGTTCGGTGACCTGTAAGAACGTCTGGACTAATAGAAAAGGTGTGGAATACGCCTGGTTTAATAATGTCGAATCCAAACCCGGTATTGGTTATCCAAAAAACTGGGAAGACCAGGAAAAATGGAACGGCGGTTGGGAACTCAACGGTAAAGGCGAAATCGGCCTTAAATCCGGCAGCAAATTAAAACGGTTGATGAATATTTTCATGAACCCGGACATGCCCACCATTGATGACTACTACGAGCCATTCACGTTTGATTACGGTCATCTGCAGACCAGCCCATTGGCTGAGGCCGCACCGACTGCACGGCCCCGGTCACTGATCGACGGTAGCCAGATGGAAAAACTCGAATGGGGCCCGAACTGGGAAGACGACATGGCCGGCGAGTTCAAAAAGCGTGGCAAGGATCGCAATTTTAAAGACATTGAAAAAGAGGTCTACGCCGAGTTCGAGAACTCCTTCAACATCTACCTGCCGCGTATCTGTAATCACTGCATCAACCCGTCCTGCGTGGCTTCGTGTCCCTCCGGTGCCATGTACAAGCGCGAGGAAGACGGCAT
>QNFC01000027.1 GCA_003645395.1 Gammaproteobacteria bacterium | reverse complement strand
TCTGGATTAGCGCGCATAGCATCGATGATTTCGTAGGCCAGAAAGGTTGACTGGCTGCGGGTGTAGCCGCCCTGGTTAAAGCGTAGTGACTGGCCAATCATTCCGGCCAGTCCGAGTAGGCCAACTGACAAAATTAACAGTGTCACCATCACCTCAATGAGGGTGAAACCCCGTGCTGAGTCTGCGGACTGGCGGTGTTTGCGCATTGATTTGACTGGGTTCATGATTTTGTAGTGCCCCCGGGTCATGGTGAGGTGTCGGTACAGTCGGTATTAGCGACAAAGGTTTTACTAATTTCTGGGCGGCCGGTTATGCTTAATGACATCTGCCTGCCGTGATTGATCCCTCGGTCATCGCACAAATTAAAGAGGGTGCTGCCGGTGGCAAGAAAACCATCGTTGGCGAACCCTATTTCTCCATGGCTCACGACTATATCTATCGAGCCAGAAGGGCTACCGCGAGTGATTAAAAACTCGCCAGCGTCGAATGTTTGGTTGCCATTGTCATCGACAAACACTAGCCAGCCGTTAGCCCAATTCGCTGCGATGCCGTCGCAATCAGGGGTTGCAGCCTGGCTGTCGTCGGTTTGGCACAGAGCTGTAGGTAAGTTCCGTTTGATCGTCTCGCTACGAGCAAGATTGACATGGCCCACCAGCGTGTTCACATCACCTATCATGTGGTTGTTTTTCGATAGATTTGGGAAAGCAGACACCGCTAGCCCGGTGAGAATTGCGCCAATCGCAATGACGATCAGCATCTCTGTCAGGGTGTACCCGCCATGCCTGCATGGTTTAGCCAGTAAGATTTTCATGGCTGGGGTTTTACCTCTAGGTGTTTGGCGATGCACCCTATACGCGACGAACGGTTATTTCAGGCCGACGAGCGGCATACTCAGTTACATAGGAAAGGATAAAACGTATGGGAAATGATGATCAAAAGGATGACAGAACGTTGGCGATTCGCGTCATAGCTATGCCGGCAGACACGAATCCCAGTGGCGATATTTTTGGTGGCTGGCTGATGTCGCAGGTCGACCTGGCTGCTGGCGTTGTGGCCGGCCAGCGTGCACGGGGGCGGGCAGTGACTGTGGCCGTTAAATCTTTCGAGTTTAAACAACCGGTTTACGTCGGTGACCTGGTGACATTCTATGGAAAAGTCACTCACGTCGGTAACACATCGCTAACGGTTGATGTAGAGGCTTATGCTCAGCGTTCGACCACGCCGGATGGTGGGATAAAGGTTACCGAAGCAGAACTGACTTTTGTAGCGGTCGATGATCGTGGTCGACCACGTCAGGTGCCGCCAGCAGGGTGATCGAGTATTAGCCGTTGCGTCGATGCTGCCAGAGCCTGTCGGCGACGCCCAAGTGCTGGTTCAACTTGCGAGCGAGGACAAATAGCAGGTCCGACAATCTGTTTAAGTAGCGCAGGCCGGCCATGTTGATTTCATCTGAGCGGGTCAGGCTCACGACCAGTCGCTCGGCTCGGCGACAGACGGTGCGAGCGACATGGCAGTGGGCGGCGGCGGGTGATCCCCCCGGCAAAATGAAATCTTTTAATGGTTCCAGGTCTGCGTTTAGATCATCCAGCTGCTGCTCAAGCCAGTCGACTTGAGCAGAGGTGATTGCCGTATGTCCAGGGATGCACAGCTCCCCACCCAGATCGAACAGATTGTGTTGAATGTCACTTAACAACGCGCCAAATGGTTCGCTGCCAGAGGTGGCTAACAATACGCCCAGCACGCTGTTGAGCTCATCAACAGTGCCGTAGGCCTCGACCCGCAAAGAATCCTTACCTATGCGGCTGCCATCGCCGAGGCCGGTGCTGCCGTCGTCACCAGTGCGGGTATATATTTTTGATAAGCGATTGCCCATCAGTAAAAGTGACGTTCTGCAGTGGGCACGAAATCAGGCTTTGTCGTGGTTGTGAATTAGTTGCTCTGCTTTCTGTGGAGCAAACAGTAGATAAAGCACTGTTGCTGCGCCCACGTACATCGCCGCGTAACCCACGTAAGCGGGGGCATATTGAGTGATGCGTGGCAGGAATTCCAAAACGCTGGTTTCGGCAAAACGGCCGGAGAAAAAATAGAAGCTACCGCTGGAGATCAAATTGGCCGCGAAGGTGGTCAGCAGTAATGAGCCCGCCAGCGAAGGTATTAACGAATGTCCGGCCGCCACTCGGCGGGCAACCCAATCTCCGCCACACCACAGCAAAGCGTAGGCCGGCACTAACATTAAATAGGCGGGGGTAACACAAAAGCTGCTCACGCCATTGAGGTTAATTGCCCAGTAATCGATGGCTCCGGCGGCGATTATCATCGCGCCCAGGTAGCCCCAACGTCGCTGCATCAACAGCCCGCCGAGGAAAAACAGTGCAACGCTGGCATCAGGCAGGTGCAATTGGGTGGCAATGTGGTGGCTTCGGGTTACTACCATCAGCAGCGTAAAGGCTATAAACGCCAGCAGGCGATGCAGAGGTTTAGTGAGAATCATCCGGTTTCTCCATAAGTGAATTCGTGGTGCAGTGTACAAAAATTATTCACTTGTTTGGGGGTTGTATCTGCGAGGTTCCTGTCGCGCGGAGGTTGCTGATCCTTAGATGAAGGCGCTTTGGTCACAGCGGCGGGTGACCGTTGGTCAGTTAGCGGTATCCGTTCGTCGTCCAAGGTGTGCTTTATCAAAACGCATGAGTTACCTAAGCGGTGAGGATAAAACTGTTCCCGATTCAGTGAAGTCGGTTGATGGTTTTTTTAACCGGTCAAGTTGGTGTTTTAAGCCGGTGGTAATTCAAGCGAAGGGATTAGTGCGATGAAAATGAATTTCTTATCAGCATCCATTTTTGGCGGGTTCCTGCTGTTTTTTAGTGCAGTAATGCTTAATCCACTGAGGGCCGACGATACAGAAATATATTTCGGTGAGGGCTCGGGTGATACGGTTATGCCGAACGTGCTGCTGATTCTGGATACTTCCAGCAGTATGACCGCAGATGTACCTGGGACCGGTAAAAACCGCCTGGAAAACATGAAAGATGCCTTAAGAGACCTGATTAGTAATTCAAACAACGTGAAGATGGGGCTCATGCGGTTTCATCGATACGGTGGCCCCGTACTGTTCCCCATCGCAGACCTTGAGGCCGACGTTACAGATGTTATCGGAGCAGAAGCTCCTGGCGATGTTTATAGCAAAATTCAAACTGCGGCTGATGATGCCACTCAGCTAGGGACGGCGGTTGATTTATCTTCCTCCGATATCGCTATTAATTTTCGCAACGGAACCAACGTTACCCAGGAAATTCGCATTGACTCTACTAACGACGATGCCGAGCAGCAGGTCGCAAGTGGTTCCATGTACCGAAACAGCAGCGATCTGGAATTGACGTTAGAAGATAATGAGCAGGTTGTTGGCATGCGTTTTAATGGTTTGGCGGTACCGCCTGCCGTTTTGATAACCAGTGCTGAAATTGAATTTACTATCGATGAGTTTTACTCAAGTACTACTAATTTGAGGGTGTTCGGAGAGGCGGTTGATGATGCGGATAGTTTTTCAAGTACCGATTTTGATATTAGCAACCGACCCGAGACAACGGCATCAATTAACTGGCTTTCGTTGCCGGCAAAGAATGTTGGAGAAAAACTAACCACGCCTGATATTTCCTCAATTATTCAGGAGCTTGTTTGCCGTGGTTCTGCCGCCGTTCCTTGTTCTGGAGGGCCAGGTAACTGGTTGGCAGGCAATGATGTCGTGTTGATGATAGACGGGGTGGCTGGATCTAAACGAACCGTTGAATCAGCAGACGGTGACGCCACTAAGGCTCCGTTACTCCGCGTCACTTATACAGATCCATTAGGTCCGGTCGGCGATCAATTGGTCGGATTGCGTTTTCAGAGGCTCGATATTCCCCAGGGAGCAACCATTACCACTGCGGTTCTTGAAGTGCGCACCGCCGCTGCTGGCGCGGATAACCTGGTAACAGAGATCTCTGCCCACGATACCGATGATTCTCCAGCGTTTATGGCCAGTATTAATAACCTCTCCACGCGCACCAAAACCGGTGCCAAAGTCGATTGGGATTTAACAACAGATCCCTGGGCTGGGGCTGATGAGAATAAACAGTCGGTTGATATCAGTTCGGTAATTCAAGAGGTGGTCGATCGAGGTGGCTGGTGCGGTGGAAATGCGCTTGCGCTGCTTTTAAAAACTAAAACTCCTGGGCTTCAACGGCTGATTAAAGCCTACGACAGTGGCTCGGTTAATGCGCCTGCGTTACGCATTAAATATGATGTCAATTCAAGCCCTAACGGGTGTATGGAGCAGACGTTACAACGGCAAATAGCTGGTAGTAGCAATGATGTTGAAGAGGAGGTCAGCAATGGTCAAATGTCATCTACCAGTAGTGACCTCGAAATGGTGGATGATGGGGGAGACCAGGTTATTGGACTGAGGTTTAGTAATCTGTCGCTGCCGCAGAACGCCACGGTGCTTAATGCTCGCATTGTATTCACTGCGAAGGACGCCAGTAGCAGTACAACGGATCTGGTTGTCAGAGCGCAGGCGATTGGTGATGCACCAGCTTTTGGCACAACCAATTATGATCTAAGCAGCCGGGCGTTGACATCAGCGCAGGTTGCCTGGAGCGTTCAGGACTGGAACGCCGCGTATCAGGTTGATCAGACCCCTGATTTAACCACCGTAGTTAAGGAGGTAGTCGACCGTGCTGACTGGGCGCCAGGCAATGACATGGTGTTCCATATCTCCGGTTCAGGGCTGCGGCGTGCATTTTCTAGCGATGGGCAGTCAACCGCAGCACCGGCCCTGGTGGTTACCATTCAGGGCTCACTGGCCAGTGGTACGCAGACAGTACGCAATCGACTGCTGAGTATTGTTGACGAGATCGAGTATAAAAGTGGTACGCCTATTGTCGATACGCTTTATGAAGGCGCGCTCTATTACACAGGGTTACCGGTTGATTATGGCCGAGTCAGGGGGGATCAGGGCAGCCGCGCGGAATATACCCGTGTTAGTCATGCAGCATCCTTTACCGGCGGCAATATTATTCACGACCCGGTGTGTGACGATAATCCAAATGACCTTGCGTGCGTATCCGAGGTCATTGATGGGGCGCCGGTATATAAAACCCCGGTGGAGTTGTCTTGCCAGCCGAATCACATCGTTCTGTTGTCCGATGGGGCGCCGAGCGTCAACACATCACAGGCTAAGGTGGCAGCACTGATTGGCGCTGCCTGCGCCAACACCGGTAATTCCGCTGAAAAGTGCGGCAGAGAACTGATTGATTATTTGCAACAAGTTGATCAGCTGCCTGGTATGTCTGACAAGCAAATAATCAACACCTGGACAATAGGGTTTAACCTGGGTTGGGATGAGAATGACCCGGGTCCTAATCCTATGCCGGATGAAGTTAGTTTTCTTAATGAACTTGCAGCGTTGGGCAATGGAGAATTTTTTACGGCCGATACTGCTGGTGATTTGACTGAGGCATTTGACGCTATCTTGACCTCTATATTGGATGCGCCTAGCTCGTTTGCTGCGCCGTCTATCTCGATTAATGCGTTTAACAAGCTAGTGCACAGGAATGACATCTATTTCTCCCTGTTTGAGCCTAATAAAGACAAGCGCTGGAGCGGTAACGTCAAAAAGTACTCGATCTGTGAGGGTAAGCCAGCCGACACCTGTACTCTGGGTGAGGTGATGGATGGTCACACCCCAACGCCAGAGCCTGCGATTGGCGCTGATTCTCGTATCCGAGGTGACGCCCAGAGCATCTGGACCAGTTTCGAAGATGGACCAGAGATAGAAGAGGGTGGTGCCGGCGAGCAGGTCCCCGATTTCGTCAACCGAAACATTTATACCTACACCGCAGCAGTTGCTCCGGTGGATGTTGACCTAACCCTTCCGGCGCATCTGCTTGAAGATACGAATGTTGCGTTGACTGAGACCTTATTCGGGGTGCTTGCTGCCGAGCGTTCCGCGCTCATCGATTGGGTTCGGGGCCGTGATGTTGATGATGAAAACAACGATGGGTCGGTTGCCGACAATCGCTGGACCTTCCCGGATCCACTTCATTCCAGCCCGGTTGCGGTGACTTATGGTTGTAACGGTGTTTCGCCGGGCTCAACCTGTGCGACAAATGCCCCGGCAATTATTAAAATCTTTACCGCCGGCAATGATGGCAGCATAAGAATGCTTAATGGCGCTACCGGTGAAGAAGAGTGGGCGTTCTTTCCGCAAAAAATGTTGTCGTTACAAAAAGACCTGCGTGGCAACCTCGAAGGCGACCATATCTACGGAATTGATAGCACGCCAACCCTCTGGGTTCAGGACGTTAACAACGACGGCATCATTGACCCGGCTCATGATGCAGATCCAGAGAAATCGGATTTCGTCAGGGTCTTTTACTCAATGCGTAGGGGCGGTAGCAACATGTATGCGCTCGACGTGACCCCTGATTTGGCTGCGCTTTCAGATGATACTACCGGGCTGGTTAGCCCAAAATTGATGTGGCGTCTTGAAGGTGGTACTACTTTGTTTAACCACATGGGTCAAACTTGGTCGCGGCCGCTGATCAATAAAATTCAAACCAAGGTTGGCGGTCAGTACGAAACTACTGTCGTGGCAATATTTGGGGGTGGCTATGACGATGCGCAGGACAGCCTGTTCGGTACCTCTAACGAGGGGAATGCGATCTATATCGTCGATGCTCGCACCGGTGACCGTATCTGGTGGGCCAGTAACGCCACGGCTACCGACGGTAATCTGGACCCGCCCAACCTGGTGCTGTCTGGAATGGACTATTCGATCCCATCAAATTTGGCGTTGCTCGATGGCCATCGCGACGGGGTCATCGACCGCATGTATGTTGGTGATCTCGGTGGTCAGGTGTGGCGGATTGATCTTGGGGCCGATATTTCAGCCAGCAATTCGGGACCCGGTGGTTCCACTGGTGGGCGCCTCGCGATGCTGTCGGACGGGGCGGTAGATCAGGATAAGCGGAAATTTTTTGAGGCGCCCGATGTGATCGAAGTAGATGACGAGGTGTTCTCTGATGTCGCCGAGTACGACCTGGTGACGATCGTGAGCGGGGATCGAGCTAATCCATTAGAGACGGGGGTTCTTAACCGAGTCTATGCATTGCGTGACGACAACGTTGGCGAGGTGTTGTCCGAAACGGGTGTGTACCCACTGGGGCACAATCGCGATGGTGATAGTGATGGTGACAATGACCTTTACGATGCCACTGACAATTTTCTACAGGTCGGCAGTACCGTCCAGAAGACTGCTGCGAAAGAGTCGCTGCGTAAGGGTGACGGTTGGTTTATAGATTTAACTGAGCCGCCTGCCGGTACGCTGGCTGGTGAAAAAGGTCTGTCGAGCCCCATCGTGCTCGACGGTAAGTTATTTTTCACCACATTCGTTCCGGGAATTGTTACCGATCCTTGTCAGGCTATAGAGGGTATTGGGCGACTTTACGGTATTGATGTCCTGTCGGGCGTTGCCGAGTTCGATGACTGGGGTGGGGTTGATGACGACAACTTTGAAACCGCAGATCGAATTTATGAACTCGGTGGAGGCATTCCATCAAGTGCTGTGCCAATTTTTCAGGACCAGGGGGTTACCCTGTTAATCGGTACTGGCGGGGGTGCCGAATCGGTTGATCCAGATATCAATTTACCCCGGGTGCGAACCTACTGGTATCAAAAGTAGCGGCATTGAGTTGCTGGATAATGAGGGAGCAATTTACCTCCCCCCATTATCCCAGCGTGACCAGAACATAAATACAGCGTGATTGTTAAAAGTCATCGCCAGGCAGCCGACAAAATCGGCTGCCTGGCGATGTGCTTTTCAGGTGGTTAGTTATTGTCCTGCCAGCGCAGGGTAAACATTAAGTTAGCACCATCCTGATTATAATTAGCGGCCGTGCTGTATGTTTTGTCGAGGAGGTTGTTGACTTTCCCCTGTAATAGAAATTGGGGTGTTAGCTGATAACTGCCGCGTAGGTCGACGGTCACAAAGCCGCCGATTCGGTCGTTATTAGCCAGGTCGTCATAGGCATTGCTGCGCGCCTGCAGGGTGCCCCCATACTCCCATTTACCGCTACGACGGTCGCCATCTACGCGTAACGACTGACGCGCTCGGCGTGGCAGCATATTGTCGTGGTTGGGACCGCCATCTTCGTTTTTGGCATCCAGAAACGTAAACTGGGTGTTGATGTTCCAGCCGGCGATAAGGGTGATTGCCTGCAGTTCCACGCCTTTGATTTTCGCCTCAGAAATATTCGCCGGAGCATAGGTTGCCATATCAAACGCGATCAGGTCGTCCACGGTAGTCTGGTAAAAATTGCTCGACCAGTCGATGCCCTGAAAGTTTCCTGAGATTCCCAATTCAGCTGTTTTAGATTCTTCGGGATTGAGACTCGCATTGCCAAACCCTGGGAAATATAGCTCGTTAAAGCTAGGGGCCTTGTAAGCCGTGCCGTAACTCACCGTAGTGGTGACGCCATTGTCTGCGAAGTAGCCCAGGGCGCCACCGCCGGTCTCATGGTTGCCAAACTGTTCGTTGCTATCGTGGCGAGCGCTTGCCTGTAGTGACCAACGGCCAGCGGTTAACTGGTATTGGCCAAATCCCCCTTCGTTACGTCGGCTGGTCTCCGCATAAGCGGTGCTGCTGGTGATGCGGTCGTCTAGATAGTCGTAGCCAAGGGTGATCAGCTGGGCTTCGTTCAGCTGATAATCGCTTTGTACCGAACGGGAATTACGTTTGGTATCAAACCGGCTGGCAAAAACGCCATTCAGGTGGTTTTCGTTTTCATCTTTGCTGAGGCCGGCGCGGGTGGTGAGGCGCCAGTTGGTGGTCACGTCCCAGGCTATGCTGCCGCCAGTGACCTGTTGTACAAAGTCGGTTTCATTGGTAAAGCTGCCATCAAAGTCGGTTTCACCTTCTGTGTGCAAGGTGTTAAAACCGAACTCCAGATCATCGGTAAGTTGGTGGCCGATGCGAAAGGAACCGGATTTGCTTTTATAACCATCCCGGTCGGGTTCATTGGTGAAACAACCACCGAAAAGCGAGCCCTGACAGGAGTTAATCCCGGCAGTCCGTTCGTAATTGGCGCTTAGGTTGATCCAGGTTTTGTCAAACCTTTCGCTAAGACTGGCGCTGGCGCCAAAATAATCGTGTGCTCCGCCGCTGATGCTGGCACTTTTCCGTGAGCCGTCTTTGCCGCTGCGAGTGAAAATTTGAATCACGCCGCCGATGGCTTCAGAGCCGTAGAGGCTGGCCCGTGGTCCGCGAACAACTTCGATGTGATCAATCTGATCCACAGGAATATGCTCGAACGCCGCTGCCCCCGTGGTTCCTGAGCCAACTTTTACGCCGTCGATTAATACCAGAACGTGGTCCGAGTTGGTGCCGCGCATAAATAGAGATGTGGTTTTACCGAGTCCACCGTTATTACTGAATTGCAGTCCGACCATGCCGTTTAGTGCCTCGGCCACGGTGGTGGACTGGCGCAGTTCTAACTCTTCACGACTAATTACAGTGACCGACGCGAGTGTCTCGTCGGCGGCCTGTTCGGTTCGGGTGGCGGTGACAACGATGGGGCTGAGCTGTACAGGGCCATTATCGAGATCAGCGTCAGTCTCGGCGTCAACTGCCTGCGTCAACAACAGGAGTGCTAAACCGCACCGGCGGGTAAAAAAATTCATTGATAAACCTCTGAATAGGTGGGCGCTCCCCGCGCCAGAAAAATTCATCGGGTCTCACAACAAAAAATAATGATGGATGACGCACGCAAATGGCCGCGTTACCGCATCATATCGCCCACCGCGACACCCAATAGCGTTGCCGTAGGCCGGTCTCCGGGCTTATGAGTGCCAGTAAAACTGGCTGAGCGAGTCGCCTTCCCAGGTCCAGAAAATCACGGACCAAGTGGCTGGATGACTCGCGGTTTACTCAATCACCGTTGCGGGGGCAGCATCGGAATTATTTCTGATCGTGCAGAAAGTCCACCGATTTCCCGTTTCACTTGCCAGACAGAAAGTCAGACAAGCACCTAAGGCGCGGCAAATATAATGAAAACAGCCGCCGCCGGCAAGCCGAACTTTTCGGCTGGTGAGTTTTTAACCCAGTTGCCACCAACCGGCCGACCTCGGCGGTACACTTTGCCGATTTCAATTTACAGATTGCAGGAGATTTCGGTGCGACAGCTACTGCTTGGAGGTGCTCGATCCGGCAAAAGCCGGCTAGCAGAGCGCCTGGCGTCTCAGCTGGAGCAGTTAAAAAGGGTGCAAGTGGTTTATCTGGCCACGGCCGAACCTGCGGAGAAGTACCAGGATTTAGAGATGGCCCAGCGGATCGCCCGGCACCAGTCAACGCGCCCGAACCATTGGCAACTGCTGGAAGAGCCACTGGCCATCGCCGATGCGATTCTGGCGGCGGATGCCAACACCTGTTTGCTGGTTGACTGCCTCACTCTCTGGCTGAGTAATCAGATAGGCGCAACCACGGATGAAGCGGTATTGGATCAGGCGCTGGCCGCCTTAACCCTGGCGGTTAAAGACGCCCGCTGCGAGTTGATACTGGTCAGCAATGAAGTGGGGCAGGGAATCGTGCCGGCAGACCCACTCAGCCGACTATTCCGCGATTACTCTGGCTGGACGCACCAGCAGCTGGCAGAAGTGTGTGACCGGGTAGTAATGACCACGGCCGGGTTACATCAGGTATTAAAAGGTGAACCACTGTGACCCCCGCTGTTCTTGCGCAGCAACTTGGCTGGTTGCAGGCCCCAATACCCGTGCCCAGCGACGCCCACCGCCAACGGGCAACGGTTCGTCAGGACCAGCTTACTAAACCCCCCGGTTCATTGGGTCAACTCGAACAGCTCGCAATTAATCTGGCGGCCCTGCAATCAACAGATCAGCCGACCATTGACCAAATTACCATCTTGTTGTTTGCTGCCGATCACGGGGTGGTAGTAGAAGGTGTCTCTGCTTTTCCTCAATCGGTCACCGCCGCCATGGTGCAAAACTTTGCCAGGGGTGGCGCAGCTATTAGCGTGATTGCCGAACAGATTGGTGCCGAGTTAACGGTGGTGAATTTAGGCACCGTTACGCCATTATCACCACTGGCCGGGGTGATAAACCAGACCATCGCTGCTGGTACTGCAAACCTGGCTCAGGAACCAGCAATGACCGTTGACCAGCTCTGTGCTGCCATGGCAGCTGGCAAAGCACAGACCGAACAAGCTGCTGACACCGGTGTCTCACTGCTTATCGGTGGAGAGATGGGTATCGGCAACACTACCGCTGCCGCCGCCATCGGCTGTGCACTGACTGACTGTGATGCCCAATTAATGGTTGGTCCCGGCACTGGGCTAGAGACAGACTCACTGCGCCACAAAATAGAAGTAGTGCAGCGGGCCCTGAATCTGCACCACGATTACTTGCATGATCCAGTGGAGGTGCTGCGGCGTCTCGGTGGGTTCGAAATTGCGGCGTTAACTGCTGCCATGATTCGCGCTGCCCAGCAGAGGATCCCCTTTCTGATTGACGGTTTTATCGCGACCGCCGCTGCAGTCGTGGCGGTCGCGATAAAACCACGAGTCCGGGCGTGGCTGTTATTTGGTCACTGCTCCGCAGAGCCGGGGCATCGGTTGTTGCTGAATCACCTGAAGGCGACTGCATTGCTGGATCTGGGTATGCGTCTTGGCGAGGGCAGCGGGGCTGGGGTGGCAGTGCCGCTGTTGCGCCTGGCCTGCGCATTGCACAACAACATGGCGACCTTTGAAATGGCCCAGGTAGCCGATCGAATTGAGAAGAGCGAATGATTATTGATGAAACTCTGGTAGACCTGCTTCGCCACGGCAGGCCGGACCCAGGCCACCGCTACGCCGGTAGCCTCAACGACCCACTCAGTGCTATCGGCTGGCGGCAGATGCGCGGCGCAGTGCGTACGATTGCCCCCTGGCAGGTGGTGGTCACCTCCCCCTTGCAGCGCTGTTGCGAATTTGCGCAAAAACTGGCCAAAGACTATCGAGCCCCGGTACGGGTCATCGACGAGTTTCGCGAGATTCATTTCGGTGACTGGGAGGGTAAAGAGGTCGAAGAACTGATGCTTGAAGATGACGCCGCTCTGCAGGCTTTCTGGGCAGATCCGGTCAATAACACCCCGCCGAGTGGCGAGCCATTGGTCGATTTTCAGGCCCGTATTCTGGCTGCCTGGCAGCAGTTATTAATCGATTGTCAGGGTCAACACAGCCTGTTGGTCTGCCACAGTGGCGTGCAGCGAGTCATT
>QNFC01000026.1 GCA_003645395.1 Gammaproteobacteria bacterium | reverse complement strand
GCGAAAGAACGCGAAATTTACGCTGCTCAGGCCGCGGATAGTGGTAAGCCAGAGGCGATTCAGGAAAAAATGGTTGATGGTCGGGTGCGTAAATATCTTGCTGAGATCACCCTCAATGGTCAGTCTTTCGTGAAAGATCCTGATATTACTGTTGGCAAGTTGCTTGCAAAATCAGGTGCTGCGGTGCTGGAATTTGTCCGTTTTCAGGTCGGTGAAGGCATTGAAAAGAAAGAAGAAGACTTTGTGGCCGAGGTGATGAAGCAGGTTAAAGGCAGCTGATTCATGAGCGATTCAGGCCCCCAGCCGATTGCAAAGCGAGTATTGCTTAAGCTTAGTGGTGAGGCGCTTGCCGGCAGTGCTGGTTTTGGTGTTGAACGTGAAGCGATTAAACAGGTAGTTGATGAAATCGCCGAACTGATTCCCGAGGGCTTCGAGTTCGGTATAGTCATTGGCGGTGGCAACATCTTCAGGGGGATTTCGGTGGCCGCCGATGGCATGGACCGTGCGACGGCTGATTATATGGGTATGTTGGCTACGGTGATGAATGCGCTGGCGTTACACGATATGTTAGAGCGTGAAGGTGTTGAGGCGAGGGTAATGTCTGCGCTGGGTATTGATGGTATTGCTGAGCCCTTTGTGCGCAAGCGAGCTCTGCGGCATTTAAATAAAGGCCGCGTGGTGCTGTTTGCCGGGGGCACTGGCAATCCTTATTTCACTACCGACACAGCTGCGTGTGTGCGGGCAATTGATATCAATGCTGAGCTGGTTTTAAAGGCGACCAAAGTCGATGGCGTGTACAACGCTGATCCAGTGACCCATCCTGATGCGGTGCTATACAAGCGCCTGGACTATCAGCAGGTGCTTACAGATAAACTGGCGGTGATGGATGCGACGGCAGTGGTAATGTGCAGAGATCACGGTCTGCCGCTGAGAGTTTTTAATATGACTCGGCCTGGGGTGCTGAAACGGGTGCTCTACGGCAGTGATGACGGCACCCATGTTGGGTAGTCGCAAAGTTAATTTCAACGGTTAAAACAGGGAGCCGGTAATGATTAATGATGTTAAGCAAGACGCCGGGACCCGGATGCAAAAAACTCTGCAGGCGTTGCGGGACGGTTTGAAAAAAATCCGCGCGGGACGTGCGCATGCGTCCTTGCTGGATGGCATTCAAGTTACTTACTACGATGCTTCCACGCCACTGTCACAGGTGGCCAGTGTTGTGGCAAGTGACGCACGAACCTTGACCGTCACGCCATGGGATAAAACGGTCGTTGCAGCCGTTGATAAAGCTATCCGAGAGTCTGGGCTAGGTGTTAACCCTGTGTTGGCGGGTGAGGTAATCAGGGTGCCGGTACCGTTGTTGACAGAGGAACGACGCTTGCAGTTAGGTAAGCTGGTCAGGGGCGAAGGTGAAAATAGCCGTGTCGCGATCAGAAATATCCGCCGGGATGCGCTTTCGACGCTGAAGGATCTTCAGAAAGAAAAGGAGATTTCTGCAGATGAAGAGAAAGATGCCGGCGATGATATCCAGACGCTTACCGACAAGGCGGTTGCTGAAATCGATGACTTGGTGAAGCTGAAAGAGGCGGACCTGCTGGAAGTTTGATCGATGTCTCCTGCTTCCGACTCCCATCGGTCGTTAATCGTGGCGCCCCTTCAGCATGTTGCTGTGGTTATGGATGGCAATGGTCGCTGGGCCCAACAGCGCGGCCTTAGCCGTGGTGACGGGCATCTTCAAGGTGCCGTGGCAGCGCGGAAAATAGTTGAGTCTTCGTTACGCGCAAAGATCCCCTATCTGACTCTGTTTGCCTTCAGTAGCGAGAACTGGAATAGACCCGCAGACGAGGTGAGCCTGTTAATGGGGCTGTTTGTTCAGCAGTTACAGGCAGAGTTGCCTGGCTTGTTGGAGCAGAACATCCGTTTACAGGTGGTCGGTAGCCGGCAGCGATTTCCCGCCGAATTAGTTGAGTGTATCGATCAGGTTGAAACCGAAACCGCTAGCGGCGCGGCCCTGTCGCTATATATCGCGGCTGATTATGGTGGGCGCTGGGATATTACCCAGGCGGCGCAGAACCTTGCGTACCAGGTTCGTGATGGCGAGCTTGACCCTGAGTTGATTGATGAGGAGACGTTGGCCAAAGCCCTGGCGTTGTCGTCGGCGCCAGATCCCGATCTGCTTATTCGCACCGGTGGCGAATGCCGCATCAGTAATTTTCTGCTTTGGCAATGTGCCTACAGTGAACTCTACTTTACTGATATTTGTTGGCCCGATTTCGACGCCGAAGAGTTCGGACGCGCGTTGGGCTGGTACGCACAGCGGTTGCGGCGATTTGGGCGGATTCCCGGCGTAGACGTTGCAGGGCAGGAAGTGTTACAGAAAGAACAAAGACAGTGAAAATAAATACCGCTGACAGGAGGCTCGTTTAACCCGTGCTATTTCAACGTGTAATGACGGCGCTCATTCTCGTGCCGCTGGCAATTGCGCTACTGTTTATGGCATCTGCTGAGGGTTTTGCGCTGGGTATTTCCCCAGTTATCTTGCTTGCTTCTGTTGAGTGGTGCTGTCTCGCTGGTCTGCGTCAAAAACCACTTCAGTTTATCTACCTGGTGGTAATCGCATTACTCATGGCCGGGGTATTCTACGATCCATGGGCCGGTGAGTCCCTGCTGTTCAGTGCGCTGGGCTGGTGGCTGGTGGCCGGCTGGGTGCTACTCGGTTACCCCGATCGACAGCCGAACTGGTTTTTTTGCCGGCCGGGTATGCTGCTGGCAGGGCCATTGATTTTGGTAGTGCCCTGGTTTGCTCTTTATAGGTTGCGTGCACAGAGCGACGGTGACTGGCTGGTGCTGTTCCTGTTTGCGCTCATTTGGGGAGCAGATATTGGGGCTTATTTTTCTGGTCGGCGCTGGGGACGGCGTAAGCTGTTGCCGACGGTCAGTCCAGGCAAAACTTGGCAAGGTGTGGCGGGTGGCAGCGCGGTGGCGCTGGTAGTTGCGCTTGTAGCGGCGATCCTCAGTGGGCGTAGCGGCGCGACTATCGGCTATTTCCTTCTCGTAGGGCTGGTTATCTCATGGGTATCGGTGATTGGTGACCTGACCGAGAGCCTGTTTAAGCGTCGTGCGGGAGTGAAAGACAGCGGTAAGTTATTACCTGGGCATGGTGGTGTACTTGACCGTATCGATAGTTTGACGATCGCCGCACCGCTGTTTGGGCTGTTAATGGCTGGGCACTGGTGAGTCAGGTTGAGCAGCTGGTGATTTTGGGCGCTACCGGTTCGGTCGGCCTGAGCACGCTGGCAGTTGTCGCCGAACATCCGCAGCGCTATCAGCTGTTTGCGCTAACCGCTTATAGCAGGGTGGAGAAGGCAGAAGCCTTGTGCCGAAAGTTTTTGCCACGCTATTTCGTCATGGTTGATGTAGCTGCCGCCGCTGATCTGGCGGGCAGGATTAGTGATTTGAGCACCGAGGTGTTGGCTGGCAGCGACGCGTTGTTGGCGGTTGTTCAAGAGTCTGACGTGTCGATGGTGATGGCGGCGATTGTCGGTGCAGCGGGGTTGGCACCAACGCTTGCGGCGGTAGAAGCCGGCAAAGTGGTGCTGTTAGCAAATAAAGAGTCACTGGTGATGGCTGGGCAACTGTTTATGGATGCAGTTGCTCGTAACGGCGGTCAACTGTTGCCTATTGATAGTGAACAGAATGCGATGTTTCAGTCATTGCCTGGGTTTCGTGTCGGCAAATCATTAACCGAACTGGGTGTAGTCCGCCTATGGTTAACTGCCTCAGGCGGGCCATTTTTAGATCGGCCGGCCGATAGTTTGAGTGAGGTGACCCCGGCGCAGGCGTGTGCCCACCCAAACTGGGACATGGGCAGAAAAATATCTGTCGATTCCGCAACAATGATGAACAAAGGACTAGAGGTCATTGAGACTGCCTGGTTCTTCGGTGTTAGTGGCGGGCAGATTGAGGTGTTGATCCATCCCCAAAGCATCGTTCATTCTATGGTCGAATACCGAGACGGCTCTATTTTGTCTCAGCTTGGCAGTGCCGACATGCGCATACCTATTGCCCACGCACTGGCATGGCCGGAACGGATCCATTCTGGTGCGGCTTCGCTAGATTTGCGTAAAGTGGCCGATCTTCAATTTCAACCTGTCGACAATGAGAAATTTCCCTGCCTTGATCTTGCTTACGCCGCGCTGGCTGAAGGTGGCCTTGCCGCAACCTATTTGAACGCGGCTAATGAGGTTGTTGTCCAAGCGTTTCTGGATGAAAAAATAGGTTTTCTGAAAATCGCTACGGTAGTCGATGAAGTGCTAGGACGATTGTCAAATGGGCAAGCGCAGGATCTTGATACTGTTGTCGCTGCGGATGCTCAAGCACGGAGACTTGCAGAAACTTTGATCGATAAGCACTAAGTCCGTTCTCATCCCTCTGTTTTAATCCCGGAACATTGCCGGGAGAGACGATAAATTTCACTGTATGCGAGTAGGTTTATGACTAGTTTCATGTGGTCAATCGGCGGAATGATTGTCGCGTTGGGTCTTTTAGTGACCGTTCACGAATTTGGCCATTTTTATGTAGCTCGGAAAGTGGGGGTTCGGGTGCTGCGTTTCTCCATCGGTTTTGGTAAGCCGCTCTGGCGCTGGCAAAAAACGGCTGACTCAACCGAATACGTGATTGCCGCGGTACCGCTTGGTGGTTACGTGAAGATGCTGGGCGAGGCCGAAGAAGAAGTTAGCGATGATCAGGCTCACGAAGCCTTTAATAATAAAGCGCTCTGGCGGCGCGTAGCCATCGTTGCTGCAGGGCCGCTGGCTAATTTTTTCCTCGCGATATTGCTGTTCTGGTGCCTCTATGTGACTGGTGTTTCGGGGCTTAAGCCGATAGTAGGTGATCTACAGGCTGATAGCCTGGCGGCCCAGGCCGGGTTTCGTGAAGGGGATCAGATTGTCGCCATCGGCGACGAACAGGTCGTGCTTTGGGACGAAGTAGGCCTGCAACTGCTGACGCAAGCTGTAGCCGGTGCAGAGGTGCCGGTGGGAGTGGTCACTATTGACGGTGATAAAGCGGCTCGTTGGCTGGATTTTTCGCAGCTACCGGTATCGTTTGAAAATACCGACATGCTCAGTGGACTCGGTTTGAAACCAGCGTTTCCAGAGTTGCCTGCGGTCATTAATGAAGTTATGCCCGGGGAAGCGGCAGCACTAGCGGGCCTCCGCTCTGGCGATCGGTTACTGAATGCAGACGGCGAGACAATTGCTGATTGGTCGGCGTGGGTTGACTATGTGCGTGCCCGTCCTGAACAACTCATTATGTTGGAATTAGAACGCGAAGGGGTGCAGCTAAGTGTGGAGATTACCCCAGTCCAAAAGCAGGAGGGTGGGGAACCCTTTGGGCGTATCGGTGCTGGGCCGTTAATTCCTGATGGCTGGTATGACGATTATCGGGCAACTCGTCGCTATGGCCCGCTCACAGCAGTAGGCAAAGCGGTAAGCCAAACCGGTGAGATGACGCTGCTGACGTTGAAAATGCTTGGTAAAATGGTTACCGGGGAGGTCTCATTGAAAAATATCAATGGACCGATTTCGATCGCTGAATATGCGGGGAAAAGTGCACAGATTGGCGTGAGTGCATTCCTCAAGCTAGTAGCATTCCTGAGCATTAGTATCGGCATTTTTAACCTGTTGCCAATTCCGGTATTGGATGGAGGGCATTTACTGTATTATTTTGCCGAGTGGGTGAGAGGGAAGCCGCTGTCAGAATCCCTGCGGGGATGGGGGCAGCAGGGTGGGCTGGTGATTTTGCTCGGCCTTACCTTTCTAGCGTTGTACAACGATATCCATAGACTGCTTCAGTAGTGATGCCGGTGATTTGTCTGGTCAGGCGGGCTCACGCTTACAAAAGTAAATAACGTTAATAAGGGTGGATGTTGATTTTTCGGATTAAAGCGCTGTTCAGCGCAGTTCTTCTGTTGTCGTTTTATATGCCGGCCAGTTTCGCAGAAGAATTTGTTATTGATGATATCCGCGTGGAAGGATTGCGGCGTATTTCTGCTGGAACAGTGTTCAATGCGCTGCCGGTGGCTGTCGGTGATCGCGTTGATGATGCGAGCAGCGGCAGGATTATTCGTGCGCTTTTTTCCACCGAGTTTTTTCGTGATGTTTCTGTCGACCGCCGGGGCGGGGTTCTCATCATTACCGTTGATGAGCGTCCATCAATCGCTGAGTTGAATATTGAAGGAAACGAGGATATTCCTACAGAGGATCTTGAAAAAGGTCTGGCAGACATTGGCCTGGCAGTGGGGCGTGTTTATGTTCCGTCTGCGCTTGATGCGGTCGCACAGGAGCTAGAGCGGCAGTATTACAGTCACGGTAAGTATGGCGTTGAGCTGACCACTGATGTGGTGCCGTTGTCGCGAAATCGGGTCAATATCAATATCAATATTATCGAAGGCAAGGTTGCACGTATCCGGGATATCAATATTGTCGGTAACCACCAGTTTGATGATGCCGATCTACTGACGAAGTTTGAACTGACGCCGCCAAATCTGATCAGTTTTGTCACCAACGATGACCGTTACTCCAAGGAAAAACTCTCGGGAGATCTCGAGAACCTGACTTCATTTTATCTTGATAATGGTTATCTTGATTTCGAGATTATGTCTACCCAGGTGGCCATTACACCGAATAAAGATGAGATGTACATCACCGTCAATGTTGTTGAAGGGAAGCAATATCTGATAGAGGAGGTCCAGCTTTCAGGTGATTTGATTGTTGATCCGCAGTCTTTGGTTGACCTGGTGGAAGTGCGGCCTGGTGATGTGTTCTCTCGTAGCAAAGTGACGGAGACCAGTGATGTTATTTCCGAGGCGCTCGGTGCTGAGGGTTACGCGTTTGCCAACGTTAATCCGATTCCCGATGTGGATGAAGAGAATTCACTGGTGTCGTTGACATTTTTTATCGATCCGGGCAAGCGTGCTTATGTGCGACGAATTAGCTTCGCTGGTAATACCAAAACGCAGGATCAGGTCCTGCGCCGGGAAATGCGGCAGATGGAAGGTGCCTGGTTTTCCAACGAAGCGGTAGAGCGATCCAGGGTGCGCCTGGAGCGCCTCGGGTTTTTTGAAGAGGTAACCGTTGAAACTCCCGCTGTTGAGGGTTCTCCTGACCAGTTAGATGTGAATTTTGCTGTTAGTGAGCGTTCATCGGGCAGCATTTCTGCCGGGTTCGGAATAGGTCAGGGTAGCGGCATAATGCTTAACGCCAGTATTGTTCAGGAGAATTTCCTTGGCACTGGCAGGCGCCTGGCCTTTACCGTTGCGACCAGTGATATTTCTGATGTTTACAGTATCAGTCAGACCAATCCTTACTGGACAAAGGATGGGGTAAGTCAGACGCTTTCGTTGTATTCGCGAAGTACGGATGCTGCCGAAGAGAATCTTGCCGAATACGATACGAGTACCATCGGTTTCAATGTTGGTTTCGGTATTCCGATCAGTGAATTTAATACGATCGGTCTATCTGGTGGGATTGAATTCATTGATATGGGCACTAATGATTTCACCCCCCCCGAAATACGAGAGTTTGTCCGTAAAAACGGCGACAGCTATACCCAGCTCAAGATGGGTGTCTCCTGGTCCAATGACACGCGTAATCGGGCGATTTTTGCAGACCGTGGTGGCATGCAAAGTCTCAGTGCGGAGATCGCAACGCCGTTGGGTGATCTTGAGTTTTACAAACTTTATTACAATCGCCAGCAATATTGGCCGGTTGGCAAACGCGGCGCGTTTTTGTTGCAGGGTAGCGCCGGTTATGGCGATGGTTACGGCGACACCGATGACCTGCCTTTTTATGAGAACTTTTTTGCCGGGGGCGTTTCATCCGTTAGAGGGTTTAAAGCAAATACCCTCGGTCCGCAGACTACGCAGACTTTCTCCTCCGAGGGTGATCCGTTTGGTGGGAGTAAGCTGATAGTCGGCAAAGGTGAACTCTTTTTCCCGATTCCGTTTCTTAAAGAGCCGCCTAAATCAATGAGGCTTAGCCTGTTTGTTGATGCTGGTAACGTGTTTGGTCCTGACGAGGACATTGAAATAGACGAATTGCGTTATTCGACCGGTATCGCAGCGGTGTGGCTATCGCCTTTTGGAGCGTTGGCAGTGAGTTTTGCCGCGCCCTTTAATGACGATGATGACGATGAGACCGAGAGTTTCCAGTTCAACTTGGGCCAGTCTTTCTAAAACAACTGCTCCGGTTGCTGACCGGCTGTAACTTAACTAACCAACCCATCAAACCTGAAAGAGGCGAGTATCTTGAAATTATCTATGTTGAGTAAATCTGCTATTGCATTGTTGCTGGCTGTGTCTGCGATGAGCGTGCAAGCTGAAACTAAAATAGGCTATTTAAATGCGGCTGCGTTGTTGCAGAACTCGCCGCAGGCGAAAGCTGTTCAGGAGCGGCTGCGTAAAGATTTCGAACCGCGCAGCAAAGAGTTAACGTCGCAGGGAGAGAAACTTAAAAAAGCCGGCGAAGATTTCCAGAAAAACGGTTTACTGCTCAGTGAAGATCAGCGCAAGAAAAAAGAGCGGGCGCTCATTAGCCAGCAACGTGAGTTCAAAAATGCCAAAGATGCATTCGAAGAGGATTTCCGACAGCGGCAGGGTGAGGAACTCGGTAGCCTGCGTGGGAAAGTGATGGAAGCAGTGGATAAATTTGGCAAAAAAAATGGTTACGATTTGATTGTGACTGATGGGGTAGTGTTTGCCAGCAAAGGTATGGATGTTACCGAGCAAGTATTGAAAGTACTGAAAAAAATGCCATAGCCGATGCCCTCATTAGCCGAGTTGGCGCGCCTGGTAGGTGCTGAACTGGACGGAGACGGTGGTCAACTGATCTCTGCCGTTGCAACTCTCAAGTCTGCACAGCCCGACGAAATCAGTTTTTTTACCAATCGTCGCTATCGTGCAGAGTTGGCGGCGACTCGTGCCGCGGCCGTGATACTGGCACCGCCGGATCGAGCTTTATTTAGTGGCCCTTGCCTGCTAAGTGGAAACCCGTATTTGAGTTTTGCACGGGTTTCAGCGTTATTGAACCCGGAACTTGCCCCGTTGCCTGGATTACATCCTTCGGCGAGTGTTGAACCGACGGCCAGCCTTGGGGCTAATGTCGCCGTCGACGCAAATGTCACCATCGGCGCGGGTGCAGTGATTGGCGCAAATTGCGTTATTTCGGCCGGGGCTGTCATCGCTGCCGGCGTGGAGATAGGTGCGGGTTGCCGGGTCGGGGTGCGAGCAGTTTTGATGGAAAAAACCCGGTTAGGTGCCCGTTGTTGCATCGGCGAAGGAGCCGTGCTGGGCTCGAGAGGGTTTGGTTATGCTAGTGATGGCGCCCGTTGGGTGCCGGTGCCGCAGCTTGGTGGGGTCTGGCTTGGCGACGACGTGGATGTCGGGGCGAATACCACTATTGATCGTGGGGCGCTTGAAGATACGGTTTTAGAGCGAGGTGCCAAACTTGATAACCAGATTCAGGTGGCCCATGGCGTGGTCATCGGCGAAGATACTGCAATTGCCGCCTGCGTTGGTATCTCCGGCAGTACTCGTATCGGTAAGCGCTGCACCATAGCCGGTGGGGTTGGTTTTGTCGGGCACCTGGATATCGCTGACGGTGTGCATATCACCGGTATGTCGATGGTTACTCGCTCAATCAAGGAAGCGGGTGTCTATTCCGGTTACCCAACCGATACTAATGATAACTGGCGGAAAAACACCGCGCGGTTTCACAAGCTCGACCATCTGGCGCGCAAAGTTGCTGTGCTGGAACGGGCCTTAAAAAACAATATTAATTCGGGAGAGTGATTGTGACTACCAGTGAAACAGGGGCGATGGATATTAGCCAGATAATGAGTTATCTGCCGCATCGTTATCCATTCCTGCTGATTGATCGGGTACTCGAATGCGTGGAAGGTGAGCGGCTCGTGGCGATCAAAAATGTGTCGGTAAACGAACCGTTTTTTGGCGGTCATTTTCCTGACTATCCAGTAATGCCGGGGGTGCTGATTCTCGAGGCAATGGCTCAGGCTGCCGGAATTCTTGGCTTTAGAACCAACAATTCCAAACCCGATGAGAACAACATTTATCTGTTTGTTGGCATTGATAAGGCTCGGTTTAGGCAGCAGGTGGTGCCGGGCGATCAGTTGCAGATTGATGTGAAGTTGAATCGTGTAGTACGAGGAATGTGGCAGTTTAGTGCTGAAGCAACCGTAGACGGTAACCGTGCAGCCAGCTGCGAGATCATGTGTACGTTAAAGGAACTTGAACACCGCTGAAGAAGCGCTGCCATCCTGTTGAGGTGCCTTGAGACTCGTCAGGGAGTGATCCGTAATCACGCTTTTTGGTTTTTGAGCTAATGGAAATCGGTGAGGGTAGTTCTGGAAGACGAGTGCTTTTCGAGAAAACTAAGTACCGCAAAATGAATCATTCGACTGTTGAAGCCAGCTATTTGAAATTGCACCGAGCAACCTCTTTTGGGAATGCGCTATGAGCCACCGAGATTATGAACAGGGGGCTGCGCGCACCAGTCGTTACATTGTCCTCTGATTCAGTCCTGCGAGTGGGGGTTGTCGTTGGCGAGGCCTCTGGCGACGTGCTCGGCGCTGCGTTGATCCGCGAATTGCAGGCCGATGGTCGAGAAATAGTAGTTACCGGTATCGGTGGACCGCTGATGGACGCGGCGGGTTGTCAGTCGCTGTTCCCGGCAGAAAGGTTGGCGGTGATGGGGTTTGTCGAGCCTCTGGGTCGCCTGCCAGAGCTGTTTCGAATTCGTGCCCGACTGGTTGATCATTTTTTAAAAAATCCGCCGGACTTTTTTATCGGGATTGATGCCCCCGATTTTACGTTACGTCTTGAGCGCAAACTCAAGCGCGCCGGCATCCCTACCTTCCACTACGTCAGCCCGTCGGTTTGGGCCTGGCGGCGAGGGCGGTTAAAACTCATCAGTGAGGCCGTCAACGGCATGTTGACGCTGTTCCCGTTTGAGTCCGAGTTCTATCAGCAAGCTGAAATTCCGAGCCGGTTCGTCGGTCATCCCAGTTACCACCGTATTCAGTGGAATCCGCCTAAAGCGGACGCCCGTGAGGCGTTAGGGTTGCCAGCGGTCGACAAAGTGATTGCTCTTCTGCCAGGCAGCCGCGCCAGTGAATATCAGCGCCTGACAACCCTGTTTATTGATGCGGCTAAATTGATTAGCCAACAACAGTCCACTCATTTTGTGGTGCCGCTTATCAATGCAAAGGCGCGGCGATATGTTGAGCAGGTGCTCCGCGATCGTGGGCAGGGACTTTCAGTGACACTGCTGGATGGCGACTCCTATCGAGCAATGCAGGCTGCGGACCTGGTGCTAATGGCCTCAGGCACTGCCAGTCTTGAGGCGATGATGATGGGGCGGCCACTGGTAGTAGCTTACCGGCTCGGCGCAATCACTTATTATCTGGTGAAACTGCTTTCTTACGCAAAGTGGATTGCCCTGCCTAACCTGCTCGCAGACCGTCAGCTGGTACCTGAGCTGATTCAGTCAGAAGCCAGCACTAATAATGTGGTCGCTGCCGTTAATGGCTGGTTTGAAGATGAGGTCGGTACTGAGCAAAAAATTGCCGAGTTTTATCGTTTGCGTGAGCAGCTGCGTGGCGAGTGCTCCCCGGCTAGTGCCATTTTGCAGTGGCTGGGCCGCTAGTGGAGAGCCCTGGTAGCACGTTGAATTATACGGCTGGCGTAGACGAAGCTGGCCGTGGACCGTTGGCGGGGCCAGTCGTTTCGGCGGCGGTCATTCTCGACCCGAATCATCCGATCGCCGGCCTGGCGGATTCTAAAAAACTTTCGAGTGCTCAACGTAGCCGGCTAGAAGTGGAAATTCATCAACATGCACTTTGTTACGCCCTCGGCCGAGCCGACGTCGAAGAGATCGATGAACTCAATATTCTGTGGGCGACGATGTTATCGATGCAGCGGGCCATTGCTGGCCTTGAGCTAACGGCTGACCAGATACTGATAGACGGTAATCGTGTGCCCAAAGGGCTCCGTAACGCCGTAGCGGTGGTGCGCGGCGATCAAACCGAGCCGGCGATCAGCGCTGCGTCCATTCTGGCCAAGCAGGCACGAGACCGAGAAATGGCTGAGCTGGCGCAGCAATACCCCGGCTATGGATTAGAGATCCACAAAGGATATCCCACAAAAATGCACCTGACTGCGTTGAAAAAACAGGGGCCTGCGGCGATTCACCGCCGCAGCTTTGGCCCGGTAAAACGCTTGTTAGGTGAAAATTCGTGACTGCCACGCGGGTCAGCGCATGAGCAGCTTCGTTCACCTCAACCTGCACACCGAGTATTCGATGGTGGACAGCGTGGTGCGTATCCCGGCATTGATGAAACAGGTCCGCGAGCAGGGCATGGCCGCCGTGGCGATGACCGATTTCAGCAACACGTTTGCGCTGGTGAAGTTCTATCGGGCCGCGCTAAAAGCCGGGGTGAAACCGATAATCGGTGCCGAGCTGGTTGTACGAGATGGTAATAGCGAGTCGCGCCTGTTGTTGCTGTGTCGTAACCGGGAAGGTTATTTAAACCTCAGTAGCTTGATGTCCCGTAGCTACCTGGAGGGCCAGCAGCAGGGTGTTCCTGCGATAAAAAGGGAATGGCTGGTCGGGCAAGCAGGCGGCTTGATTGCCCTGTCTGGTGCTCGTCATGGAAATGTGGGTCGTGCGCTGATTAATGGTGACCCTGGTGTTGCTCGAAAATTACTTGATGAATGGAAGCAGCTGTTTGGCCAGGACTATTACCTCGAATTGCAACGCACCGGCCGTGATGGTGATGAGCAGGTGTTGGTCGGCAGCGTCACACTGGCGGCAGCGACAGAGACACCAGTGGTTGCCACCAATGAAGTACGTTTTCTTGCTCAGCAGGATTTCGAAGATCATGAAGCCCGCGTCTGCATTAATCAGGGCCGCGTGTTGTACGACAGCCGACGCCCCAGAGAGTACAGT
>QNFC01000025.1 GCA_003645395.1 Gammaproteobacteria bacterium | reverse complement strand
TGCGCCGGTTACCGGTCAGATTCAGAACCGATCAATTACCGTCGGCAGCTATGTCAAAAAGGGTGACCCGGCGTTTCAGATCTCGGATTCCCGGCAGCTGCGTGTTCACCTGCCTTTCCCGGAAACCGTTGTGCAGCAACTCCACCCCGGCCAGGTAGTTCGGTTAGATACGCCGGCATCCGCCGGGAGTACCGTCGAGGGCGCGATCACCGCACTGCGGCCCATGGTGGAGCCGACCAGCCGCGCCGGTGAAGTCATCATTGACATCGAAAACCCCGGCGACTGGTACCCGGGTACCAGCGTTAATGGCACCGTCGTGCTGACCACCCGCACCAGCGTTGTCGTGCCCAAAATCGCGCTGGCTTTGCGCCCCGCCGGCCGGGTCGTCTACGTCATTACCGAGGGCGTTGCCCACCAGCGAATAGTCAAAGTGGGTGAATACCTAACCGGCAAGGTGGAAATTCTGGACGGGCTCAATGGCGGCGAAACCATTGCTGTTGACGGCGCTGCCTACCTTTCTGATGGTGCGGCGGTCAAACCAGCGCCACTAACCGAAGCCGTCCCGGCGAACTGACCACAGGAATAACTGAACAGACTCGGAAACCCCACCGCAATAATTTCTAGCAGGAGATCAGCCATGGCGATGACCATTCCCGAAATGTCCATCAAACGCCACATACTGGCAGGCATGATCAGCGCCCTGATCATCCTGTTTGGCGTGATAAGTTATCAGCGCATCGGCGTCGATCGTTATCCGCAAATTCAGTTTCCGGCGGTCACCGTGCTCACCTCTCTGCAGGGCGCCAATCCCGAAGTAATTGATTCAGCGGTTACCAACGTCATCGAAACCTCGGTCAATGCCATTCCCGGCATTCGTCGTATTGAATCCTCATCTCGAACCGGCATATCGATGGTGATCGTCATCTTCGAGCTCGGCAAAGATGTCGATGTTGGTTTCAATGAAGTGCAGGCAAAGGTTAACCAGGCCCTGCGCAGGCTGCCGGACGATGCGGATTTTCCGGTCATTGCCAAGCTGGAAACCGGCGCGCAGCCGGTGATGTGGTTAAACCTCGATGGAGACCGCACCCCGAGCCAGCTCAGTCGCTACGCACGCACGGTGCTGAAGAAAAAACTCGAGACTATCGATGGCGTTGGCGAAGTGCTGATCGGTGGTCGTTATGATCGTAATATCCGTATCGAAATTGACCTCAAGCGGATGGCTGCCCTCAATGTCACCAGTGGCGACCTGATTGGCGCGCTACGCAACGAACACTTTCAGCTACCTGGGGGGTTTCTAGTCGGTCAGGAAACGGAGTTACTGATCAAGCTCGATCAGGAATACCACGACGTTCGCGAAATGGAGGAGCTAATAGTTGGTTATCGCGAACAGCTGCCGATTCTACTGCGCGACGTGGCTGACGTGGTCAGCGGCGCCCAGGACAGACGCACGCTAGCGCGCTACCAACGGCGCCAGTCCATCGGCCTGGGCATTGTAAAAATCAGTAACGCCAATACGGTGGCGATTTCCGACGCGGTTAAAGCGCGCATGAGCGAGCAGCTGATTCCTAACCTGCCGCCGGGACTGACGTTATCGGTTTCATGGAACGACGCCACCTTTATCGAACGGTCTATCGAAGCGCTGACTGAGCACATCTACCTCGGTGCCTTTCTGGCCGCTGCAGTAGTGTTCCTGTTCCTGCTGAATTTTCGCGCCACCCTGATTGTGGCGCTGGCGATACCCGTATCGCTGCTGGCCGCGATTACATTGATCTATTTCACCGGCTTGACGCTAAACATGATGACCATGCTCGCCTTGCTGCTGTTGATCGGGGTAGTGGTGGACGATGCTATTGTCGTGCTGGAGAACATTCACCGACATCTGAAAGAGATCGATCCGGATCCCATGACCGCCGCCGCCAACGGCACGACCGAGGTCTATTTCGCTATTGTTGCCGCCACCTTTTCGCTGGTGTCGATATTTGGCCCGGTGGTGTTTATGAAAGGTATTGTCGGCATGTTTTTTAACTCGTTCGCGATCGTCGTCACCGTCGGCGTGCTGGCATCATTGCTGGTGGCGGTGACCCTGACGCCAATGCTCTGTTCGCGCTTGCTGGTGGCCGACGAACACCACGGCGCAATTGGCACCGCCATACTCGGTTTTTTTGATCGCATGCAAAACCAGTACGAGCGCCTGCTGGGGTGGGTGCTCACCCACCGCCTGATCGTGTTGATAATTACGGTGCTGGCAATTTTGCCCAGCTCCTTTCTATTTGGTGACATTGGCAAAACCTTTGAACCGGATCTGGACGAAAGCGGGTTTCTGGTGTTTTTCAAAACTCCGCTGGGTTCCAGCCTCGACTACACCGATAGACGCATGCAGAAGATCGAAGAAATTCTTGGTGACCAGGAGGAGGTGCTGGATTTCTGGGCTGCCATCGGCGTCGGGCCCACCGGTAATGTCAGCCGCGGCATGGTGTTCGTCCGGCTGATCCCCCCCGAGGAGCGCAGCCGTAGCCAGGTTGAATTAATCCGTGCCATGCAGGCCGAGCTCTCGACCATTCCTGGCATGCTCGGGTTTGCTGGTCGGGTGCCGGCGATGCCTGGCGCTCGCGGAGAGCCTCTGCAATTTATCGTCCGTGGCACCAACCTTGAAAAGGTTGCTGAGATCAGCAAACAGCTACAAACCCGACTCACCAACGAGCACCCGGATTTAGGCCGAGTCGATCTTGATCTACAACTAGATTTACCCCAGTTAACCCTCGATATTGACCGCGTGCGCGCCCACAGCCTGGGGATTAGCAGTGCTCAGGTTTCCCAGGCGGTAAACATGCTCATGGGCGGGCTTGACGTGGCTTATTACAACGACGACCCCGGCGACGGTGAACGCTACGACGTACGTATCAAAGCTCGCGGTGGTCAGTTCGAGCGGCCGGAAGACCTGCGTAAAATCTATTTCCGCTCCCGCAGCGGGGCTACCGTTCGCGCGGATACCATCGCTACCTTTGACGAATCACTCGGCCCGGCGGTGATCTCCCGCTATGACCTGCAATACTCGGCTAATTTCTATTCCGAGCCCAAAGTGCCGTTGGGGGAGGCGATTGCTAATGTACAGGCAGCGGCGGTAGACATGCCCCCCGGTTACGAGGTGGTTTTTGTGAGAATCTCCAAAGATTACCTGGAGACCTCGTCAATCATGGCTGGCACCTTTGCGCTCGCGCTGCTGCTGCTTTATATGGTGCTGGCCAGTCAGTTTAATTCGCTACTACAGCCGTTAATTATCATGCTCGCTCAGCCGCTCGCCGTGGTCGGTGGGCTGTTTGGCCTCTGGATAATGGGCATGACCATCAACATCTATTCGATGATCGGCATGATATTGCTGGTCGGGCTGGTGGCGAAAAATTCGATTCTGCTGGTGGATATGACCAATCAATATCGGCGCAACGGCATGCCAATCGATGAGGCCCTGTTAAAGGCCTGTCCGATTCGCCTGCGGCCGGTGCTGATGACCTCGTTGACCATCATTCTGGCGATGCTGCCGGCAGCACTGGGTTACGGCACCGGCGCAGAGGCCAACGGTCCGATGGCGGTGACCATTATCGCCGGCATGCTCAGCTCAACGCTGATGACCCTGGCGGTGATCCCTGCAGCCTACTCAGTGATTGAGCACGGTCTGCAGCGTAATCAGACGCGCCATGATCAGTCAAGGCAGACGCCGCCGGTTATTGCGGGAACACAGGAGTAGCGTGACGGGGTAATACCTCAGCCAAGAAATTCAAGCCCCCGAGCCGCTTTCGACCGAGCAACCCGATAAACGATCATCGGAATAACCAGCACCGTGAGCACGGTTGAGACCAAAGTACCAAAAATCAGACTCACTGCAAGGCCGTTAAATACCGGATCAAGCAGCATCACCAGCGACCCGAGCAACACGGTCACCGCAGTCAAAAATATCGGCCGGAGTCTCAAGGTTGCGCCCTCGATAACCGCCGTGCGCAAATCAACACCAGCCGCAATTTTTTCGCCGGCAAAATCGATAATCAACAGCGATGAGCGCACCACTACTCCGGCCAGGGCAATAATGCCAATAATGGATGCACCGGAAAACGGGACACCCATCACCCAATGGCCTGGAAACACACCAATTAGCCCCAGCGGAATCGCCGCCATGGCGATCAGCGGAATGGTGAACGACTGGTAGTAACCGACCAGAATTAAATAAACAAAGGTCACCGCCAGCACTACTGCCAGGCCCATCTCCCGATAGGCATCAAGCATCATCCGCACCTCTCCAGCCCACAATATTTGTGGCCCATTGACGGTATCCGGCGCGCTTTCCCACAGACTCAGGTTGCTGGTGGGCAGGTTAATGCCCTGCTCAGCAAATTGCTCGCGCAGCCGCTCGTCCAGATCAAGCACGGCATTAAACGAGGTCGCAGCAAGCTGCTCGCCACCAACATAAATCACCCGTTCATTATCTTTACGTTGAATCGGCGCTGTTTCGGGTTCAACGACTATCCGCGTCACCTCGGTAAGCGGCACTCGCTTGCCGTCATTATTGCTCAGGTAGACCCGATCGAGCTGGTCTGGTTGTAATCGCAGCCGACGCG
This sequence comes from Gammaproteobacteria bacterium, assembly GCA_003645395.1. Classification (GTDB taxonomy): domain Bacteria; phylum Pseudomonadota; class Gammaproteobacteria; order Immundisolibacterales; family Immundisolibacteraceae; genus QNFC01. Next base: position 8,422 of record QNFC01000025.1, on the reverse strand, counting down.
GCACCATTACTCGCAGCGGCACCACATTTAACTCCCCCGCCACATGAATACTGCCGACTATCTGACCATCGAAAAGAATGGTTAATGCCTGCTGCACCTGCGCCGCTGCGACACCCGACAGGGCGGCTTTTTCCTGGTCCACGACCACGCGATAGCGGGTTGTTGTCACCGGGTCACTGTCGAACACCTCAACCATGCCCCAGGTCTGTTCAACTTGCTCTTTTACCTGCGCCGCCAACTGCCGATGAGTGGTCGGTTCATTACTATATATTTCCGCCAGCACCATGGCCCGGCTGGGCGGTCCTGGCGGGTTTTCTACCAGATGAATCACACTGCCGGGGAACCCGGCCTGCACCACAGTTATCTTTTCACGCAGCCGGCTCACCAGGCCGATGGAAGATTCCAGTCGACGCTCCTTCGGCAGCAGGTTGACGCGAATCTCGCCAAAATACTCCTCATTCCGGGTCAGGTTGCCACGCAACAGACCGGGCAGGTCAACCACACCAGGAATGCCCAGGGTGGTCAGGTAGCTTTCTACTAATGGCTCCTGATCGAGTATTTTACCTATCGCTCTGGCCAGGCGGTCGGTCTGCTCAACCACGCTGTTTTCCGGCATATCAATGGTGATGTTCAACGTGTTCTGGTCATCCTTGGGCAAAAAGGTCAGAGCAACCCCCCCTGCCGACAGCGGCCCGGCTACCCCCTGCGGGCGCAGAAACTGCCAGACTGGCATGAGCAGGGTCAGGATAAGCATCAGGGTCAGGATAAGAACAAATTTACGCCGCAGTTTTGAGCTGTCTAATAGTCGGCCAAGGTGGTAGCGGTAGCGTTTAAACACCCAGGCGTCTCGCTTAGCCGCAGCATGGCTCTGTTTCGCCGGACGAATCAGCCGCACCGCTGCCCAGGGGCCAACGATATAGGCCACCACCAGCGACGAAAAAATGGCCACCGGCACATCCACCGTAATCGGAAAGAAATATTCGCCAGCCATACCGGTAACAACAATCATGCTGCTGAATACGGCCATGATCGCCAGCGTAGCCAGATTCGTCGGATTGCCGACCTCCCGCGTCGCTTCAACAGCTGTCTCGGTGAGATCGCTGTCCGGCGACTCATTAAAATGGCGGTGAATGTTCTCTACCACCACTATTCCGGCATCGACCAGCATGCCGATAGACAAAATCAGGCCAAACAGGGTTACCCGGTTGATGCTGATACCGACGAAATAATCCACTATCAAAGTGGCAAAAAAGGCCAGTGGCACCAGCAAGGTAACGATTGCCGCCTCGCGCAGACCCAAAAATATCGCCAACACCAGACTCACCGACAGCAACGAAATACCGAGCTGTATCACCAGCCGATTGACCGCCTTGTCGGCCTTTTCGCCATCGTTGCGGGTGACATCGAAACGCACCTCGCGGGGGGCCATACGCTGCTGCATGCGCGCTACTCGGTCGAGAACCTGATCAGCTACCCGTACTGCATTGGTGCCGCGCTTTTTGGCAATCGCGAGGGTTACCGCGGACACCTCTCGATAGGCCCCGCCTTGATAATCTGGATGCGCCGGCCCCAGAGAAAAGCGCGTCAGGTGAGAACGCTCCTGCTGCGGACCATCGACCACATCGGCGATGTCTTCAAGGTAAATCGGTCGGTCCTGATGCCTCCCCACCACTAACCGCCGCACGTCTGCGATCGACCGAAGCTGCCCATCGACATACACCTGTGAACGCACACCATTATCGACTGCGGTGCCGACGACGCCGGCAAGGTTGCTCGCTGCTAACAGTGCCAGCCCCTGATCCATGCTGATGCCAAACGCCTGCATCCGCTCGGGGTCAAATTCCACTCGCAGCTCGCGGTCACGCCCACCCACCACGCTCACCACCGACACATCTGGCAGGCTCCGTAGCCGCACGGCCATGCGGTCAGCAATGCGTTTTAATGCATAGTCATTGTATTCGGCAGAACTCAAGGTCACCGCCACCACCGGAACATCATCAACCACCACGGGCAACACCCCGGGTAAACCCGCACCAGGGGGCAAGCGGTGGGTATTTTGCTGAACCTTGTCATAGACCCGAATCAGGGCCGTCTCCTGGGGCACGCCGACATCAAACTCGACCTGTACCGATCCGCGACCATACTCAGACACGGCGTAAGTGTGTTTGACGTCAGACATTTCACTGAGAATCCCTTCTAGCGGAATCACCAGCAGTCCCTCAACCTCCTCCACCGACGCTCCGGGCAGCGCAATACTCACCACGACACCGGGCACGACGATCTGGGGGTTCTCCTCTCGCGGGGTCAATAACAGGGCAAGTACGCCAAACAGCGTCAAGCCGAGCACAAACAGCAGCGTCAACCGAGAATTAATAAACAAACGGGCCAGGTAGCCCGCAGAATTCGTCAATTTTTCACTCATGGATGATTGCTGTTCTCTGCTCGCTGGCCACCACCGCCGCACCATCAAACAAGTCAGCAGGTGGATCGGCAACGATCAACTCATCGACCTGCAAACCGGCTATGACCTCCACCTGATCCGGCCACTCCTGCCCCAGACGCAGCCAACGGAAATGTGCGACACCGTGGGAAACAACCATTACTCCACGCAAACCCCCGCGGTCCACCAACATTGAACGCGGAATCACGACACGGTTGACCTGGCCAATAGTGAACCGGGCGCGACCAAACATGCCCGGCAGCAGGCTCACTGTGTCGGGCAGAGCTAGTTTCACTTCAAACCGGCGGGTCACCGGATCACCTGACGGCACTACCCGCAGCACTTCACCACTGAGAGGCTGGTCCAGTGCGTCCAACTCGACCGCCACTTTCTGCCCGACTGAAATGGCAGAAACCCGTTTTTCCGCCACGTAAGTCTGAAATACCAGCGAAGATTGAGACTCGATCAACAATATCGGCGCGCCGGTGGTCGCCAAATCACCGCTCTGCTTATGTAACACGATCACCACCCCATCAACCGGACTACGGATCGACGTATAACGACGGTTAGAAACAGCGGTCTCATAGGCTGCTGTTGCTTCGACCAGTTGCGAGCGGGCAAGGTCGTACCGGACTCTGCTCTTACGGAAAGTGTCGGCCGGAATACTGCCCTGCCGGGCCAGTTCACGGTACTTGGCAACGTCCCGCTGGGCATCCTCAAGGTCAGTCTTCGCAGATTCAAGCGCCGCTTCCCCCGCACGAATCGCGCCATCAACCTCTGCTGAGTCGATTTCTACCAGCAGATCCCCACGATGGACGGTGTCGCCTTCGCGAACACTAACTTGCTGAATAAACCCGGTAATCCGCGACGAGAGCTGAATACGATCATCGGCAGTAACTGTTCCTGGCACCCGGTAGACTTGCTCAACCGGACCACTGCGAACTTGCCAACTGGTCACATGGTGCGGGCTAACAGCTCCAGTGAGGTGGTTATTATCATCGCTTTCATCCGCACAACCGTATAACCCAAATGCCAAAACGCCCAACGACAGAACGGAAAGCAACCAGTACTTTCTACGCACCTTCAAACCCGCTCATCAGCAGGTTGGTGATTCGGTCAGCCATTTCCTCAACCGAGTATCCGGGAACTGGAATACCGAGATAGCCACGCAATGGCGCCAGCTCCAGGTGACCCAGGACAATTGAAATAGTTGAAATTCCGACAAAAGCAGCGTCGGCATTAGGATAAACCTGCTCAAGAGTCCGGCTGATTTTTTCAAACGGAGTTTGTAATACCTGCTCGGTAATTAGTTTCAACCGCTCTTCATCACCCTCCAGCAATTCACGATGCAATAACCGCCGAAAAATCGTATCGCCGGCCACCAGCTCAACGAACCACCGAATAATGCCGCGGACAGTTTCTTCGCCGCCCTCGGCTTGCTCAAGAACCGGCTCCAGCCCCTGAGTTCGTTCTGCGAATGCGTGGCTGATCGACTCAACATAGAGCGATTTCTTATTATCGAAATGGTGGTAAAGCGCAGCCGGCGTGATCGAGCACGCCTTAGCCAGATCGCGCATCGACACGCCGCTGAAACCCGATTCGGAAAATAACCCTACCGCTGACTGTAATATTGCCTCTCGGGTATTGCTGCCGGTTATATTTGTTTCTCGTACCTTATTCATTTACCCTACTCTTTGGGGTGTCACACTAATGGCTAAACGATCGTTTAGCTAGTTTATTCCACCCCCCCATCTTTGTCACCCCGTTTACATCCCTCAGCATCAGTTAGTTCCCGCTTTTCTAATAAGGGCTGGCAGTAGTTCTCCGCGTACTCGAATCAATCTTGAATTCTTGTCGTCGGCAACCGTTACCGCACAGCCTCAAACCTACAGCACAGCGTCACACGCCAAATTATTAGATCAGCCTCCAAAGTCGTACTCAGGCCTTTTTTTTGCGATGATAACGCAGGTCGATCCCGTCCTGTTTTATTCTGGAGTAAATCCTAATGGCTGGTTTTCAACTCTTTATCCTTTTCTTTTTTGTACTCTCAGCAACGCTGCTGTTTATGGGTATCAAGGTCGTTCCACAGGGGAATGAGTACACAGTGGAACGGTTTGGTCGCTACACCCGTACGCTTTCGCCCGGCTTAAGTTTCCTGATTCCGGTGGTAGACCGGGTCGGGACCAAAATGAACATGATGGAACAGGTGATGGACGTTCCTTCACAGGAAATCATCACCCGCGATAACGCCATGGTCAAAGTCGACGGAGTGGTATTTTTTCAGGTACTCGATGCCCCCAAAGCGGCATACGAAGTGCGCCGGCTGGAGCTTTCCATTCTCAACCTCACCATGACCAACATTCGCACCGTGATGGGCGGCATGGACCTTGACGAGCTACTGTCAAAACGTGACCGCATCAACGCCCAGTTACTGAGCGTTGTAGACGAAGCGACCAGTCCCTGGGGCATTAAAATTACGCGCATCGAGATTAAAGATATTTCGCCTCCGGATGACCTGGTCGAGTCTATGGCCAGACAGATGAAAGCAGAGCGTGAAAAGCGCGCCGTAATTCTGGAATCGGAAGGCGTTAGACAGGCAGAAATCCTACGTGCCGAAGGCGAGAAGCAGAGCGCCATTTTAAACGCAGAAGGCAAGCGAGAGGCGGCTTTTCGTGAAGCGGAAGGCCGGGAACGGCTCGCTGAAGCGGAGGCGAAAGCCACCTCCATGGTCTCCGCGGCAATCGCAAATGGCGATCTCAATGCCATCAATTATTTTGTTGCCAATAAATACATCGAGGCGCTAAAAGAGATTGCCTCTGCCCCCAACGAAAAACTGGTGTTTATGCCACTGGAATCGTCCAGCGTGATTGGCGCCATCGGCGGCATTGCGGAGCTGGCTAAAGATGCAATGCAGAGCAGATCGCAACCCTCTGCCGAGGATTTTTAATGACAACCTCAGCATACCTCGAGCATCTACTATTCTGGCATTGGTGGGCGCTGGCGGTCGCGCTGCTGGTGCTTGAAGCCCTCGCTCCTGGGGCCTTTTTCCTGTGGATGGCCGTCGCTGCCGGCGCAGTGGGCGTATTGCTGCTGCTATCACCCCAGCTGAGCTGGGAAATTCAGTTACTGATTTTCTCACTCACATCAATCGTTGCCATCATCAGCTGGCTGGCCTGGGTAAAAACCCACCCAGCTAAAACCGCCGAACCGACACTGAACCGACGCGGTGTAGAACACATCGGTCAGCAATTTACGCTGCCCGAGCCTGTCGTCCAGCGCCGCGGAACACTCCAACTGGGTGACACCATCTGGATCATTACTGGTCCCGACTGCGACGCGGGTAGCCGCATCAAGATCACAGCAATTAACGGCAGCCAGCTGCAGTTCGACATAGAGGCGTAGTTTGTACTTTCTAGCTGCTAGTGGCCCACCTTGTGCACGGCTTATTCGTCTATACATCGAACTGCCGCGACCGCAATCAGCTAATGGAGAGGAGGTTTTTAAAAAGTGGATGCACTACTAGTTAAAAATATCGTTGAGCGAGCGGCGTTAATCTACCCAGACCGGGAAATTGCCATTCGCCAGGCGGACGATTCCATGTTTCGCTATACCTACCGCGATTTTTACCGGCGTATCCAGAAACTTGCCCATGTTCTAGATGACCTCGGGGTTGGACGCGGAGAGGCTGTTGGCGTATTCGCATGGAACAGCCAGCAACACCTGGAACTCGACTATGCCACTATCTGCAAAGGCTCTATTTATCACCCAAGCAATTTTCGCCTTGAAATAGAGGCCATCGTTTACAAGATGAACCTCGTTGAAGACCAGGTGCTATTCCTCGAAGAGGAATTCATTCCCCTCGCCGAACTGGCTGTGGCTGCCGGTGCCAGCACCGTTAAGGCCTTTGTTATCATGAATCAGAGTGGCGAATTGCCGAAGACAACCCTGGCGCCGCTCTATAGCTATGAAAGCCTCATAGCCGATGCCGGCGACCGGTACAATTTCCCCGACGATATTGATGAAAACGATACCGTCTGTGTCGCCGTCACTGGCGGCACCACCGGCATGCCCAAAGGGGTGCCCTACTCCAACCGCTTTTTGACGCTACGCGCGCTGACCCGCATGTCGCCGCAAACCATGGGGCCGTTTTACGGCGAAGACGTACTATTGGTCGCCCCGCCGATGTTCCACGCCCACGGCTTTAACATCCCACTAGATGCCTTTATCGCTGGGGCCAAACTGGTGGTCTGTGGCCCCCACCCGGATGGTCACACCTTCGCCAGTCTGATTGATGCCGAGGGAGTGACCCATTTCGCCGCGAATCCAATCATGGGCAAAATGTTGATGCGCGCACTTAAAGAGCGTGACTACGACCTCTCCAGTCTGAAGACGATGATGGTCGGTGGCGATCTCACCACTCGTGAACTCGCCGACTGGTTTCGCGAGCGCAACGTGGATGTGCGTTGTGGTGGCTGGGGCATGACCGAAACTCTGGCGGAGAACTCGTTTCCCTTCTACCAGACGATGCACGGTTATAACGCCGATGACGCCTACGAGCGGATGATGGCTCTCAATGGCGGCCTGCCGGTGGTTGGCCTGCGCATGCGGGTGATTCGCGAAGACGGCAGCGATGTCACCGCCGATGGCATTGAACAGGGCGAGATCATCGCCAGCGGCCTGCACGTGATTTCAGAGTATTACCGCGACCCGGTTAACAGCAAGGAGCTCTTTACCGAAGATGGCTGGCTGCGCAGTGGCGACATTGGCGTACGTCATCCGGACGCCACCGTCAGCTTTATCAGCCGAAGTAAGGGCATGATTAAATCCGGTGGCGAATGGATTCCCGCACTAACGCTGGAGAATGCGCTGACCAGCCACCTCGGCGTGCTTGAGGCCTGCGTAATCGGCGTGCCCCACAATAAATTCGGCGAACGACCGTTGGCATTAATCGCCAAACCACCCGGGACCCGTGAGTTTCCCACCGCCGACCACCTGCGTGACCATCTGCTGACGGAAGTTCCCAAATGGATGTTGCCCGATTTTGTCTTTGTTGATGAAATTTCGAAATCAACCGTAGGCAAAATGAACAAAGTAAAGTTGCGTGAAGAGTATCGGGATTTTCACCTGGCAACGAGCGATGCTTAATCAACGGCTGATTAAGCTCCATCATCGTGAATGTTAAAAACACGAAAAATTAAACAATCGTTTAACTAGCGTCTTCTCGACGATTACAGTTACGATTGCCGGGTAACGACGCCGCCCAAGAAATTTTGCGCGTTGATGACTGACATGTTGATGACTGACATAAAGAACACTGGGAGAGAACGCAATGCCGAAGGCCTGGCAACAAACCTGTTTAGCATTATTAATGATGATTACCGGCAGCGCCGCTGCGGTTGAAGGCGATATCACCACCGCACTTGGTGATCGGGACGAATTTGGTAGCACCGCAGCCGTTGATGGCGCACGCATCACCGCCGCAGATAAAGAGCCTGGCAACTGGATGAGCACCGGGCGTACCTATGACGAGCAACGCTACAGTCCGTTAGCCGAAATCACTACGGATAACGTTGATCAGCTCGGGCTGGCCTGGCACTTTGACCTCAATACCCATCGCGGCCTGGAAGCGACACCGCTGGCGATCGACGGCGTGCTCTACTTCAGCGGTACCTGGAGCGTGGTCTTTGCGGTAGACGGCCGCACCGGCGAACAGCTCTGGCGCTACGATCCCCAGGTGGATCGTGCCTGGGGCATCAACGCTTGCTGCGACGTGGTTAATCGCGGCGTGGCCGCGTGGAATGGCAAAATTTATGTTGGCACCATCGACGGTCGCCTGGTGGCCATCGATGCCAAAACCGGCAAAAAGGTCTGGGAAACCCTGACCATCGACAAAAGCCGCCCCTACAGCATTACCGGTGCGCCGCGCATTGTGAATGGCAAGGTGGTAATTGGTAACGGCGGAGCCGAATACGGCGTGCGCGG
>QNFC01000024.1 GCA_003645395.1 Gammaproteobacteria bacterium | reverse complement strand
GTGGCGGAGCGGCACGGACGCAGGGCGGCCGGGGCAATAACGGCTGTCGCGTAGGCGAGTCGATTTTGGTGACAGGGATGTCCCAAAATCTTTCACGAGGTAGCGACACTCCTTGGTTCGCCTGTGGAGTTGTTGGGCTAATGGGTATTTGGTCTGTTTCAGGTTTTAGTAAATCCAATAATAAATAACGGGTAGGGGGATACATGTCTGCTTCTGAAAAAAGAGGGGGGCGAGGTCGCGGCTTGCTGATTGCCACGCTGCTATTTCTTGTCGTTGGCGGAGCTTGGTGGGCTTACGAAGAGGCTATTGGTCAATACTTCGAGACAACCGAAAACGCTCAGGTCGATGGTGACCTGATTCGGGTCATGGCACAGATTAACGGCACCGTTGTTGCGGTACTTGCCGAAGAGACTGACTACGTTAATCGTGGGCAGTTGTTGGTGCAGCTGGACGACACTGACGCCCAGCTTCTGGTGGATCGTCAGCGAGCCGCGTTAGGCCTGGCAGTGCGAGAAACAGCGGCTGAGATGGCGGCTGCTAATCGAGCCCAGGCGCGAGTAGACGAACAGACCGCGCGTCTTAACCAGAGCGCCGCCGATTTAAAGCGTCGTCGTGGGCTGGTCAAGCAGCAGGTAATTTCTAGCGAAGAACTGCAGCATGCCGAAGATGAATTTGTTGCCAATCGTTCGGCCACGCAGGCTGCGAAGCATGAACTCGCCGGTATTCAGGCGCGTACCGGTGGGGTTGAGCTGGTGGACCACCCGCGGGTGCAGGCACAGGCAGTAGCGCTACGCGAGGCGCTGATTACCTTGCATCGCACCAAAGTACTGGCTCCGATAAGTGGAGTAGTGGCCCGGCGTGAGATTGGCCCCGGGCAGCAGGTCGCGCCACATAATCCACTGTTCACCCTGGTGCCGCTAGAGCGAATCTGGGTCAACGTTAATCTTAAAGAGAACCAACTGGCCAATTTGCGTATCGGTCAGCCGGTGGCGCTGGTGTCTGATTTATATGGCGATGATGTTGAATTTGACGGCACTGTCGCCGGCCTGACGCCTGGAACAGGCAGCCTGTTCAGCCTGTTGCCTCCGCAAAACGCCACCGGGAACTGGATCAAAATCGTGCAGCGGCTAACGGTGCGGGTATCACTCGATGCCGAGCAGTTGCGGGATTATCCATTGCCTCTGGGCGTGTCTCTGGCGGCGAAGCTGGACACCCACGACCGTGACGGCGTGATGCTAACCCGTGCCGTGGCTGAGCGCCCGAGCTGGGCAACCGATGTTTATTTAATTCCTCAAGCTGAAATTGACACCACTATCAGGCAGGTCATCCAGATGAACCTGCCCCCCACTGATCCCCAACAGTGAACGAAGCTCCGCTCACGCGTAACCAGCTGGTGGTGATGACCATCGGCCTGGGGCTCGGCACCTTCCTGGTTTCCCTCGATTTTGCGATTTCTAATGTCTCCATTCCCAATATTTCCGGGGTCATGGCGGCCTCGCCATCGCAAGGGACCTGGGCGATTACTTCGTTTGCCGCTGCTAATGCGGTGGCGCTGCCGCTCACTGGGTGGCTGGCAAAACGCTTCGGCGAGGTGCACTTGTTCGTCGGCTCGGCCATCCTGTTCACTCTGGCATCCCTGTTTTGCGGTATGTCTACCAATCTGCCGACACTGATTGGCTGGCGAATTGTGCAGGGGCTGGTTTCTGGGCCAATGTTGCCGCTTTCCCAGGCGATTCTGCTGCACCATTTTCCGGCGCGAATGAAAGGCATGGCCATGGCAGTGGTGTCGATGACTGTGACCATCGCACCGCTGACCGGGCCGATTGTCGGCGGGCTAATCACCGATAACTGGAGTTGGCCGTGGATTTTTTACATCAACATCCCGCTGGGGATCGTCTGCGCGGCGATGGTCTGGTTCAGCCTGCGTGGGCACGAAACCGATCGAACTGCGCTGCCGATTGATCGCGTCGGATTGGCGCTGTTGGTGGTCGGCGTGGTGTTTTTGCAGGTGCTGGTTGATAAAGGTCGTGAACTAGACTGGCTGAACAGCGCGGTAATTGTGGCGATGCTGGTGGTCGTAGTGATCGTGGTCACCTATCTGGTTATCTGGGAGCTGGGTGACGAACACCCGGTGATCGATATCCGCCTGTTTGCGGACCGTAATTTTTTTATTGGCACCATGGCTACCAGCCTGACCTGGGCGGGGTTGTTTGCCTCCCTGGTGATGTTCCCGCTCTGGCTGCAAACCCGGATGGGCTATACCGCCACCTGGGCGGGTATCACCACGGCCAGCTTTGGTGTTTTCATTATGATTTTTACCCCCTTCGTCGGTCGCTTTCTCGCACAAATGAACCTTAAATACTTGCTCACGGTAAGCTTTTTCTTGCTCTGGTTAGGGCTCACTGCCAGTGGTTCGATAACCACCCAGGCATCCGCCTGGGATATGGCGTGGCCGCGAATGATTATGGGTGCCGGGCTTGGGCTGTTTTTTGTGCCGCTGTTGACGATTGCGCTGTCTAATATTCCGCAACATCGAATGGCTAGCGCAACCGGTATGTTCTATTTCACCCGCACGTTGGCAGGTAGTATCGGTGCGTCGTTGGGTATCACTTTGTGGGAACGGCGAGAAATTTTTCATCATGCCCGCCTGGCAGAGACCATCACTGCGGCGGACGTTATTAATAATGGCGCTAATGGCGCCGGTATCATTGCCCAACAGGGCCAGGTCGGTTACGGACTGGCAGAATTTGCTATTTGGCAGCAATCGAGTCTGTTGGGGATGAACGATGTACTCTACCTTACGAGCCTGTTGGTGCCGCCATTACTGATTATGATCTGGTTTGCGCGGCCGCCGTTTGTGGCGGGTGGGGGTAAATAGAACGGCCGGCGCAGGGTGATTTGGGTGATATTGGGAGCGGATAGATGGCAATAGAAAAAATCGAGCATTGTGCGATTCGCACGACGGAATTGGCGGCAACCCGCGATTTTTACACAGAAATTCTTGGCCTGATGGTCGGACCTCGGCCAGAGTTGCCGGTAGCCGGTTACTGGCTCTATGCCGGCGACCAGCCGATCATTCATCTAATTGAGGTGAATGAAACTTACAACCACGATCTGTCCGGTACCCTGCTAGAAAACCAGCAGACCCCCGGTTACCGGGATGGGCTCGATCACATCGCCTTTCGCGCCACTGGGCTTACCGAATTGCTAGCGCGGCTGCGAGCTGCCAGACTGGAGTTTGGCGAGAACATCATTGCCGAAATGGATTTTCATCAGGTCTTTGTGGCGGATCCCAACGGCGTAATGGCAGAGCTCAATTTTTTGATTAGCGCGGAAAGTAAAGCCATTAACCAGCAAATTGAGAACTAAATAATGATTAAGACACGCGCCGCGGTGGCCTGGGCGGCCGGACAGCCACTGGAGATTGAAGAAGTCGACCTGCAGACCCCGCAGGCCGGCGAGGTGATGGTGCAGCTCAAAGCTACTGGGGTTTGTCACACTGATGCCTACACGCTGTCAGGCGCAGATCCTGAGGGTCTATTCCCGGCCATTCTTGGTCACGAAGGCGGCGGAGTGGTCGTTGAGGTCGGTGACGGGGTGACGAGTGTTAAACCCGGTGACCACGTTATTCCCCTCTATACCCCCGAATGCGGTCAGTGTAAATTCTGCAAATCCGGTAAAACCAATCTTTGTCAGGCGATCCGCGTAACGCAGGGCCAGGGGCTAATGCCGGATGGCACCAGCCGGTTTTCCATTAACGGTAAGCCACTGTTCCATTTTATGGGCACCTCGACCTTTGCCGAATACACAGTGCTGCCGGAAATCTCGGTGGTTAAAATCAATCCAGCTGCGCCGCTGGATAAGGTCTGCCTGCTCGGTTGTGGCATTACTACAGGCATCGGTGCAGTGATTAAAACGGCCAGGGTAGAAGCCGGTTCCACCGTGGCGATATTTGGTCTCGGTGGGGTGGGGCTCAGTGCCATTCAGGGTGCAGTAATGGCCGGTGCCGAGCGGATACTGGTCATCGACACCAATCCGGCCAAATTCGAGTTTGCCCGTCAGCTAGGCGCCACCGACTGTATTAACCCGAGTGACCATCCGGTACCGATTCAGGAAGTGATTATCGACATGACCGACGGCGGCGTGGACTATTCGTTTGAGTGCATCGGCAACACGGACGTAATGCGTGCCGCCCTGGAGTGCTGTCATAAAGGCTGGGGTGAGGCGGTGATTATTGGTGTCGCTGACGCCGGCAAAGAGATCAGCACCCGACCATTTCAGTTGGTCACCGGGCGGGTCTGGCGCGGCTCTGCATTTGGTGGTGTCAAGGGCCGCACCGAACTTCCCGGATTCGTCGACCAGTACATGAGTGGCGCAATCAAAATCGACGAAATGGTGACCCACACCATGCCGCTGGAGGAAATTAATCACGCGTTTGAGCTGATGCATGCCGGTGAGAGCATTCGTTCCGTGGTGATTTTCTAGCTTCGGTATCAGCCTTTGGTGAAATAATTATTACAAAACAGTGAAAAAGGCCTTTAAACGATCGTTTAGTTTGCATAGACTTACTGGCTTTCACCGCCTTGCCATTGGGTTCTTGTTTCTCAGGAGTTGGCCATGAATCAGCCCGACCGTCTCGCACTTACTAATGTCGACCTGAACAGTGAAAACCCGCTGATGCCGTTGTTGGCAGCTCAGCAGGCCGCGTTTTTAAAGCACGGTGCTCCTAGTTACGAGCACCGCCTGGATAACCTGCGGCGTTTGCGTGAGTCCATCGTCGATCACAAGGATCGTATCGTTGAATCGGTGGAAAGTGATTTCGGCCACCGTTCCCGCCACGAGACCCTGCTGGCTGATGTGGTTGGGCTGCTGGGTGAAATTCGCCACAATCGTAAAAACCTGCGCCGCTGGATGAAACCGAAAAAAGCGGGTTTCAGTCCGCAATTTATGTTTGCTAAAGCACAGATTATTTATCAGCCCAAAGGCGTAGTTGGCGTTATTGGTGCGTGGAACGTACCGGTATTGCTTACCCTGTCACCGCTTATTGGTGCGCTGGCAGCTGGCAACCGGGCGCTGATCAAAACCTCTGAGTTCTGCCCTAAAACCGCTGAAGTGATCAAGAGCATTGTCGAGCAGGCGTTTGCCGCCGACGAGGTACTGGTGATTAACGGCGATGCCGAGGTGGCTGGCCAGTTCACCGCGCTGCCCTTTGATCACATTATTTTCACTGGTTCCACCCAGATCGGTAAAAAGGTTATGCGTGCTGCGAGTGAACACCTGACGCCAGTGACGCTGGAGCTTGGTGGTAAATCGCCAACCATTATTGCCGAAGACTTTCCGCTTGACCTGGCTGCCGAGCGCATCACTCAGGGAAAAATGCTTAACGCCGGCCAGGCCTGCATTGCCCCTGATTACCTGTTTGTAAAGGAAGAACAGCAGCAGCAAATGGTTGATGCGCTGAGCCGGGCCATCGAAGCGGCCTACCCAAATTACGCGGAAAACCCCGACCTTACCTGGGTGGTGAATGATCGCCATTTCGGCCGCCTTAAAGCCCACGTGGAAGATGCCCGTGCCAAAGGCGCAACGGTAATCGAAATCAACCCGGGTGATAAACCGATCGCAGAGGGCAGCCGCGTCTTTCCGTTAACCGTGTTGTTAAACGTTACCGATGAGATGACGGTGATGCAGGAGGAGATTTTTGGCCCGATCCTGCCGCTGAAGACCTACCAGGCTATCGACGAAGTGATTGATTACGTCAACCGGCATCCCCATCCGCTGGCCCTGTATCACTTCGATTACAACCGAGGTCGTACTGACAAAGTGTTGAACAACACCCTCTCTGGAGGCGCTTGTGTAAATGACGTGCTGGTTCACGTCATGCACGAAGGCCTGGCGTTTGGCGGTGTCGGTACCAGCGGCATAGGCAGTTATAACGGTGATGAAGGTTTTAAAACCTTTTCTCACCAGAAAAGCGTGTTAAAACAGAGTCGTATCTCGTTACAGAGCTTGAGTCGGCCGCCGTTCGGCAAGGGCATGGAACGGTTTATCGACTTTGCGATACGATGGATGTAAGGGAATAGATGAATATAATTATAAAAAGAAGATAGGGAGAGGGAGTTTCTGGAGCCGGGCATTGTCCCGGCTTTTCTTTTTATAGTCAGTTAAGTAAATTTGGACGAGGCACCTGGCAGGCCGCTAACCACCACCGTGAGGGAGAGACCATGAGCGCAGTAATTGATTTTCAACTGAATGATCTGGCTAGTAACGAAATTGAACGGATATTTGCCCTGCAGCAACAGCGCAAAATTGAGCTGCGTGAGAGTACCTATGAGCAGCGGCTGGCAAAACTTCAGAAGCTGAAAGATGCAGTACAGGCGCATCAGCCGCAGATCATCGAAGCGGCCTACGCTGATTTCAAGAAGCCGGAAGTTGAGGTACTGCTGGGTGAGGTGATGCCGGTGGTCTCAGCGGTTAACTTCGCGATGAAGAATCTGAAAAAGTGGATGAAGCCACGCAAGGTGAAATCCCCGATCAACATGATGGGGATTGATTCGATTCTTTTCCCGGAGCCAAAAGGTTCGTCGCTGATTATTGCCCCGTGGAACTACCCCGTGTTTCTTACCTTTGTGCCGCTGGTGAGTGCAATTGCTGCCGGTTGCACGGCCATGCTTAAACCCTCAGAGATGACCCCGCAAATATCCCAGGCGCTGGATGAGATTGTTCGGGAGATATTTGAAGAGGAAGAAGTCGCTTTATTTCAAGGGGATGCGTCGGTTGCGCAGAAACTACTTGAGCTTCCTTATGACCATATTTTTTACACCGGTAACCCTGAAATCGGCAAGGTAGTGATGACCGCTGCCGCGAAAAACCTGACTTCGGTCACTCTGGAATTGGGTGGCAAGTCGCCGGTGATTGTCGACGAGAGTGCAGACGTAGTGCAGGCTGCCCAGCGTGTTGCCGCCGGTAAGTTCCTCAATTGCGGTCAGACTTGCGTGGCACCGGATTATATTCTCGTGCACGAGTCCCAGCAGCAGGGGCTGATCAACGCCTTCGAAGAAATTGTCGATCAAAACTGGTTACAACATGCCCCATCTGTTGAGCAGAGTGATAGCTACGGTCGCATTGTCAACAACCGCCATTACCAGCGCATTTCATCGTTGATTGATGACGCCAAAGCCGGTGGTGCCTCTGTTGCTGTGGGTGGAAAAGAAAATGGCGACGATAACTTTATCGAGCCGACCGTGCTCAAGAACGTCGCCCGCGATGCCAAAATTATGGACGAAGAGATCTTCGGCCCGGTGCTACCACTGGTAACCTACACCGATCTCGAAGACGCGCTTGATTACATTAACGCCAAGCCTAAGCCGTTGGCACTCTATGTGTTTAGCAAAATTAAGCGCACCACGGACAAGGTGCTGCACGCCACCTCCGCCGGTGGCACCAGCGTCAACAACGTGATGATCCACGGCATGAATCCCTACCTGCCCTTTGGCGGAGTCAACAACAGCGGAGTGGGTAAAACCAACGGCTATTATGGTTTTCTCGAATTCACCAACCAGAAAGCGGTGGCGGTGCAAAAATGGGGAATCAATCCGTTGGGGCTGTTCAAGCCGCCTTACACTCAAAAAATGAAAGACCGGA
Source organism: Gammaproteobacteria bacterium (assembly GCA_003645395.1). Taxonomy (GTDB): domain Bacteria; phylum Pseudomonadota; class Gammaproteobacteria; order Immundisolibacterales; family Immundisolibacteraceae; genus QNFC01. The sequence continues at coordinate 5,965 of QNFC01000024.1, read as the reverse complement.
TTAATCTGGTGATTCGACGGTTCGCCTGATAAGCGGGTAGTTTTTTGGCTAAGGAACAGGCGTGAGTTCAGTGGACTCGCGCCTTTTTTTTGCGGGACGGCAGCGCTGGAGGTTGGTCAGCAAAGTACAGCTAGCCACTCTCTTGCTGCTGATAAATATCGCCTGCGTGCCCTTTGCGCAAACGGACGCGGCGGTTGAAATGATTCCTGGCCTGCCACCGCTGGCGCAGCCCGAGTGCGTTATTTTGCTCCATGGTCTTGCCCGTACCGCCGATTCTATGGAGGAGATGCAGGAGGCGTTGCAGGAAGCGGGCTATCGTGTGGTTAATTACGACTATCCCTCGCGGGAAAAACCGATAGCGGAACTCGCCGGTTCGGTCATCCCAGCGGCTTTGGCGGCCTGTGATGAAGGAGAGCCGGTAGTATCGATTAATTTTGTCACCCATTCCCTGGGTGGCATTTTAGTTCGCTATTTTATATCCCAACAACCCATCGACAAACTTGGCCGCGTAGTCATGCTGAGCCCGCCTAACCATGGCAGTGAAGTCATCGATAAGCTCGGCGATATGCCCGGTTTTGACTGGCTCAACGGGCCGGCCGGCGACCAGCTGGGTACCGAGGCCGGGAGTGTGCCTAACTTGCTTGGCAAAGTGGATTTTGAACTGGGTATTATCACCGGCGATCGGTCGATCAATCTCATTTTGTCGATGCTAATCCCCGGACCTGACGATGGCAAAGTGAGCATCGAACGGGCGAAAATAGCGGGCATGACCGATTTTATGGTGGTGCACCACAGTCACCCATTTATCATGAGCGAGCCAGATGTTATCGAGCAGACAATTTATTTCTTGCGCTACGGCAGGTTTAGCCGCTCCGAACCTGGATTGAGCCGCGAATAGCCTGCCGATTATGTTAGCGGTGGTCTCGCAGCGTTTGTTGTTGCGGGATCCTTTAAGCCCGTAACCGAATACCTGCCGTTATCTCAACAATATCGCTTATGCGTGTATTTAGTGATAAAAAAATTATTGATTCCTGGAGAAAGAATGCCGCTCCCTGGATTGTTGCTATCCAGGAAAATCAAATTGAGAGCCGCAGGCTAATTACTGATCAAGCAATAATTGATAGGGTGATGTCGCTCCCCGCTAAAAATGTTTTGGATATTGGCTGTGGTGAGGGTTGGTTGGCGCGGAAACTGACCCCCTCAGGTTTGTCGGTAACGGGACTGGATGTTGTTCCAGAATTAGTCCAAGAAGCCAAAAAATCTGCAACGGGTAAATTTCATGTAATGGCTTATGAAGAACTATCCGTTAGCAAGGTCAGTGAAAAGTTTGATGTGGCGATCTGCAATTTTTCACTGTTGGGAAAAGAATCAGTCGAACATCTGTTTAAAGTAGTCCGTGGGATGTTAAATAAAGACGGCTACTTCATCGTCCAAACACTGCACCCGAGTTTTAGTGATGAGCACTACGCCTATGAAGATGGCTGGCGTGAAGGCTCTTGGACTGGCTTTCGCAGCGAATTCAGTGATCCGGCGCCATGGTATTTCAGAACGATAGAGTCATGGCTTAGGCTTTTCCGTGAGCATGGATATGGGTTAGTCCACCTTAAAGAGCCAATTAGCCCTGCTACCGGGAATGTGGCGTCCCTGATAATGGTCGGTAGGGTGTCTCGCTAACAATTAGCTCCAGGCCCTTTATGCATTCTCCCACTTACCCCAGTTTTTAATTGCCTGTGTGACCGCGCCGCCGTCATCACTGCCGGCCTCGGCTTTGATTATCCGGTTGAGTTTTGCGTTCATTTCAAGAATAAGCTCGCGATGGGTCTGGGTATCCGCAGCGAGGTTGTTCATTTCATCGGGATCGGTTGATCGGTCAAAGAGTTCGATATCGTTGTTCTGCAGCAGCGCCTGCATAGTCTGGGGCGTGTTGAACGCCGCCGCTGCGAAATAGCGAGTGAACTTGTAACGGCCATCGTAGTAGGTTCGTTGCAGACCCCGATTATTGAAGTCCGGTTTCAGGTCGGGGTCTGGCGTGCCGGCCAAGGCATTGGCCGTTGCTTTGCCAACGAAATTCCGGTCAGTGGTCAGTAAGCCGTCGTAGCTATAGAGCAGGCCTTCCGGGCGCAGCGCGGTAATTTCATCACTCGGATCGAGCGTTAGCGAGGCAAAGTTTTTACCAGGCAGTTCTCCAGCGAGTCCCACCAGCTGATCGTCGCTACCGCCAGCGAGTGAGTGAATCGTCGGGAACAGGTCGACGTGAGAGGTGAGCGCCGCGCACTGCTTATCTTGCGGGCCTTCAGGGTGGGCAACAATCAGTGGCACATGAATGTGTTCGTCGTAAGCGCCGGGGCCTTTATTACGCATGCCGCCGTGGGCACCGCCGTATTCGCCGTGGTCAGAGGTAAACATGACGATAGTGTTGTGCTGCATGCCGAGGTCAGCCAGCGCGTCGAGCACGGTGCCAATAGTACGGTCGTTATCCTGCAGTAGATTTAGATAGAAATCGCTGTGCCGCTGCCACATATCTTCCCGGTCGCTTGGAATGGGGCCAACCAGCTGGTCCCACGCAGCGACGAACTCGGCGTGGGCGGCGGGGCGGCCAGGTGCATCTAATGATTGATGCAGGGCCCGCGCGGGGGGTGTATTCCAGGCTTTTTGATAGCGCCTGGTATTCGGCGCGCGTCGCAGCATACGGGCGACCTGTGGATTTTCCTGAATTTTCTCGCCGGGCGAGTCGATATTGACCCATTGAATATCGTGGGGATTAACCAGCGAAACGGTCAGCGCCCAGGGTTTGTCAGCGTTATTAGCGTTAACACCCTGGTGGCGCAGCCAGCTGATTGCACCGGCGGCAATGGCGTCGTCATCGTAATAGCCTTCTAAGGGCAGGCCGAAGCGGTCGCCGTGGGGATCCCAGTCATGAAACCCCTGGGGTTCGAGTGCATCAGAAAAATTGCGACTACCGGCTTTTAATGATGATTTTGACAGGTGCCATTTGCCCTTGTAACAGACCGTATAGTCGAGGTTTTGCAGGGTGTTGCCCCACGTTGGGATGGCGGCGGGAAAGTCGGGAGCATAGGGGTAGTTGGAGTTGTCGAACAGCCCCGTTTGTTGAACATGGCGACCCGTGTAGATAACGCCTCGGGAAGCCGTACACATGTTTGATGCCGTGTAGTGGCGCTGAAAGGTCACGCCGGCGGCGGCAATGCGTTGTCTATTCGGCAGCTCAAACCCCGGTACCGTCGGGTACTCGAAGCTCTCCTGGTCCGAACTAATGAACAGAATGTTGTAACCTCCGGGGGGCGCTGCTCCGCGGTTTTTGACTATGGCCGGCGCGGTTTTTTTAACGCCGTTCTGCTCGGCGGAGGCGTTGGCGGCAAGTAATGAGGTAGCGGCTAATGCCCCGGCACCGGCCGCCATGCCGCCGAGGAATCCTCGTCGGCTGACGCCGTCCTGGTGTTGCACTTGCGGGTTTTTCCGGTTTGGTTTGTCATCCTGCGCCATTTTGTCCTCCTCAAGACCTTCGTTAATGGCAATCGTTTGTGATGATAGCAATTATCAAAAACCGGCACGGAAAACCGTTGAAAGCTACCGTGGCGAGGTCAGCGGATCAGGGCGGCCAGGCTGGCATTGCTTATTGGAGGGGAACCTCAGAGGGCGCCATTTTCATCCCGTGGCAGGGCGGCTGAGAGTACTGCCGTGAGCGCTATCATTGCCGATGAAACCCACAGACACATTTCCAGACCATAGACCTGAAACAGCCAGCCGGAGAGCACAGTGCCGATCAGCCTGCCCATGGCGTTGGCCATATAGTAAAAGCCCACATCCAGCGATACGCCATCGGCGCTGGCGTAGCTGACGATCAGGTAGCTATGTAGTGAGGAATTGACCGCAAATAGCAGCCCAAAAAATCCCAGCCCGCCAAATAGCGCTAGTTGTGGGTGAACAGAAAAATATAGCGCGGCAGCGATAAGTGCAGGCACAACCGCCAGCACCGCTGCCCAGCGCGTGGCATCTTTACCATCGGGCAGTCGGCCAACGCGTAGGCCGGTGATATACGGCGCGATAGATTGCACAATGCCATAGCCGATGATCCAGCTGGCCAGGAAACCGCCGACCTCAGAATTATTCCAGTCAAGTGTTGTCGCCAGGTAAACCGGCAGGGCAACGACGAACCAGACATCCCGCGCGCCAAACAGAAACAGCCGGCAGAGAGATAGTTGATTGACAGCCGCGCTTTTAGAAAACATTTCGGTGAATTTGGGTTTCTTTTTGGCACGGCCGAAATCTTTTTTAAGCGTGAACATGCTCACCAGCCAGACCAGCAACAGTGCCATGGCCATCACCGCAATGGCCTCGGTAAAGCCTAATTGAGTCAGCAGTACGCCACCGAGGAAATAGCCGGCACCTTTAAGCGCGTTTTTTGATCCGGTTAGCAGTGATACCCAGCGGTAGAGTCTGTTCTGTGCCTGATCGTCAACCAGCAGTTTGATGGCGCTTTTTGCGCTCATTTTGTTCAGGTCTTTGGCGATACCAGAGAGTCCCTGGGCCGCCATCACCCAGGGCACGGTAAGCAGCTCTGTGGGCAGTAGCAGCATGCTCAGCGCCGCGACCTGCAGGGCGAGGCCCAGATTCATAATGCGGTTGAGCCCCAGCCGAGCGCCAAGCCAGCCACCGACCAGGTTGGTAATCACGCCAAAGAACTCGTAAAAGAGAAACAGCAGGGCAATCTGCAGCGGCTGATAGCCGAGCTGATGAAAATGCAGAATCACCAGCATGCGCAGTGCGCCGTCGGTGAGGGTGAAGGTCCAGTAGTTGCCGGTGACCAGCAGGTACTGGCGCAGCGCTGCGTTACTGGTGCTCATGGATTGGTTGCGATCGTTAACAGGTCAAATGGCGGGTTACGGATGTATTTTAATGCCGCCGGCCAGGGCTGCCAGCTCGATGGTGCGGTTGGCGTAGCCCCATTCATTGTCATACCAGGCGTAGAGTTTTACCTGGGTTTGGTCAATCACCATGCTCGATAGCCCATCAATAATTGCTGAGCGCGGATCACCAATGTAGTCCGTCGACACTAGAGGTTGCTGCTCAAAGCCGAGAATACCTTTCAGACTGCCCTCAGCCGCTTCGCGCAGAAACTGGTTAACCTCGTCCACGCTGGTGGGCCGTTTTACCTCAAACACCACATCACAGAGCGATGGACTGGTGAGTGGCACCCGTACCGCGTGGCCGTTCAGCCGTCCCTTTAAGTCGGGAAAAATCTCAGTGATAGCTGTGGCCGAGCCAGTGGTAGTGGGGATCAGGCTGTCACTGGCAGAACGCGCTCGGCGCAAGTCGGGGTGGGGTGCATCGATAATGGTCTGAGTGTTGGTGAGGGCGTGAATGGTGGTCATCGAGCCATGGGCGATGCCAAGCTGTTCGTGGATGACTTTGACCACCGGCGCCAGGCAGTTGGTGGTGCAGGATGCAGCCGTAATGATGGAGTGCTGCTGCGGGTCAAACAGGTGGTCATTCACGCCGACCACCAGGTTTAAAACGCCCGGTTCTTTAACCGGGGCGCTGACCACCACGTGACCGACCCCCTGATCCAGGTACCCCTGCAGCAAGGCGGTTGAACGCATTTTGCCCGACGACTCGATCACCAGGTCACAGTTCGACCAATCGGTTTCAACGATCACGGACTCATGAGTGGCGCGAATTAACTTGCCATCAATCTCAATTCCATCATCCGTCGCGGTGGCGGTGTGCTGCCAGCGACGGTAGGTAGAGTCAAAGTTGAGCAAATGGGCGAGGGTTTCATTGTCCGCCCTCGGGTCGTTAATTTGTTGAAACTCCAAACCAGGCGTTCCCCAGCCGGCCCGCATTACCAGTCGTCCGATTCTGCCAAATCCATTTATGCCGATGCGCATCGTGCGTCTCCTAACTGTGTGGGTGATTACCGCATAAACGGCATTAGCCTATGGGGCAG
>QNFC01000023.1 GCA_003645395.1 Gammaproteobacteria bacterium | reverse complement strand
GGACTGGTGGCAGAGCCACACTTTTGAATCGCAGAAATTAAGCAGCGATTCCGCGATGACAGAGGTCTGGCTAGTGCCTGCCCGGCACTGGACGGCCCGCTGGATTGGCGATCAAAACCGGGCGTTGTGGGGTGGGTTTGCCATAGAGACTACGAGTGGGCCCATCTACTTCGCTGGTGATACTGGCTATGGAGATCATTTTCAGCAGATTGCTGAAAAGCTGGGTTCACCCAGGCTGGCGATAATGCCGATCGGGGCCTACCTGCCCGAGTTTTTCATGGCAGATGTACACACATCACCCAATGATACGATTAATGTTCACCAGGTGATGCAGGCCAAAACCACTATGGCAGTGCATTTTGGCACTTTTCCACTGGGGGACGATGGCGAGCACCAGGCTACTGACCTGTTGGCCCGACTGGCAGAGGAGAAGGAGTTGTCAGCCGATGCAATCCTGATACCAGACTTCGGCCAGCCGATTGATATCGAATAACTGACGTGCTTGCTGTTCACATAGCCTGGGAGCTGAGATGAGTCTCAGCCGATTTCTGGCACCATTTTCATAGCACCGCAAGGACACTCTTCTACACAGAGACCGCAGCCTTTGCAGTAGTCGTAGTCGATTGCAAAACGATTGCCGCGGCCTAGTTTGGTAATTGCGTTGTCCGGGCAGACTGCGTAACAGTTGTCACACTCAAAACAGTTGCCGCAGGACATACAGCGCTGCGCTTCCAGCTTGCTGGAGAGTTCTCCGAGACCGTCGAGTACCTCATTAAATGTCGTGGTGCGTTGCTGCATTTCCAATAAAGGCTGGCTACGCATCGGTTCTTCCGGGTAGTACCAGGTATTGAGCAGATCAAACTCAGCCGTCTCATGTTTGGCCCGGGGTTGCAGCTGCTGATCATTGAGGTAGTGATGGATATGGCGTGCTGCCTTTTTGCCATGTCCGACCGCCGTGGTGATCGTTCGGTCTGCGGGCACCATATCACCGCCGGCAAACAGACCCTCGGCGGCGGTCATCATCCTCTCATCTACCGAGATGGTTCCGTCTGCGGCCACTTCAATCTGCGGATACCCCTGTAACAGTGCGGCATTGACCGTTTGCCCGAGGGCGTAGACCAACGAGTCTGCCGCCAGGGTCTCACTACCTCCGGAAGGTTGTGGCCATCCGTCGGCGTCAAGTTCCATGGTTTCCAGTTGCAGTTTGCCGTCAGTGATTGCCGTGATAGTGCGTAACGCGCGCAGCTCCACGCCTTCTTCAAGGGCCTCTTCAATTTCAAAGGCGTGGGCCGGCATCTTCTCCTGGGTGCGCCGATAGACGATGGTTACCTGCTCGGCGCCTAAGCGGACTGCGGTTCGGGCCACATCGATGGCCGTGTTGCCGCCACCGTAGACCACCACCCGGTTGCCCAGGCTGGGTGAGGAGGGTGAGCTCTCCATTCCATTTAAAAAATCGACGGCGTCAGTCAACGGCACGCTCTGGTCTGTCTTTAGATCGATATGACGACCAACGTGGGCCCCCACCGCCAGGAAAGTGGCATCGTAGCGGTTGTCATGCAGAGTATTGGCCAGGTTATCAATCGACGTATCGACCTTGATATGTACACCGCTGCGCTGGATACGCTCGATCTCGGCGTCGAGAATATCTCGCGGCAGGCGGTAAGCGGGAATCCCGTAACGCAACATGCCCCCGGCGGCCGGTTTCGCATCCATCAGAGTCACCTCGTGACCCAACTGGCGCAGGTGGTAGGCCGCAGAGAGTCCGCCTGGCCCCCCGCCAATCACCAGAATATGTTTGCCACTTGCCTCTGCGGGTGTTGGCAGGGGCCAGCCTTCCTGCAGGGCGAGATCGCCCAGAAAACGTTCAATCGCGTGAATGTTGACCGGTTGTTCCAGGCTGGTTCGGTTGCAACTATCTTCGCAGGGGTGGTAACAGACCCTGCCGTGTATTGCGGGCAGCGGGTTGTTGATGACGATCTCTTCCCACGCTTCCCGGTAGCGGCCTTCCTGGGTAAGACCGAGCCAGGCCTGGATGTTCTCGCCAGCCGGGCAGCTTACATTGCAGGGCGGCAGACGATCCAGGTAGAGCGGTTGTTCGGTGCGCCAGCTACCGGTTTTATTGGCGAGACTGGAGCCGGCGTCAAGCGTTATTGCATAGGGTGGATTGAAAGCCATTACTCCTCCTCCCGCAGCAATTTGAAACGGCGAATGTTGGTGTCAGCAATCTTCTGGATGGCGGCGATCCCTTCTGCATCTGCGCTTTTGCCAAACAGGTGGGCGTATCGGCGCTGTAACTTTAGATACTCTTCGACCGGCACCTGGCGGCGAATCTTGCTGGAATCGGTAACTTCGCCATGCTCAGCCTCAAACAGAGGGAAAAGGCCCGATTCCGCCGCTAGTCGGGCTAATTTAACCGTGTCGGCCGGTTCACTACCCCAACCCAATGGGCAGGGCACGTGGATATGTATATAGCGTGCGCCGCGAATCTCCATCGCTTTGGCCACCTTGGCCTCCAGATCGCGCAAATGTGAAATGGTGGCGGTGGCCACATAGGGAATGCCGTGGGCCATGGCGATAAGCGGCATGTTTTTCCCCTGCCCGAACGGGTTGCCGGGATTTGCTCCGGCGATGGGTGTCGTCGCGGTGCGCGCCATCGGCGGAGTGGCGCCAGAGCGCTGCACCCCGGTATTCATATACGCCTCGTTGTCGTAACAGAAATAGAGTACATCGTCGTTGCGCTCGAACATGCCAGACAGGGCACCAAAGCCAATATCCACCGTGCTGCCGTCGCCACCCTGAGCGACCACGCGGATATCGCTTTTGCCCTGAGCACGCAGTGCCGCCGCTACTCCGGTTGCAACTGCTGGTGCATTGCCAAACAGGGAGTGGAGCCAGGGAACGTTCCAGGAGCTCTCCGGAAAGGGGGTGGTGAAGACCTCCAGGCAGCCGGTGGCGTTGACCACAAAGGCGCGATCGCCGGTGAGTTCCATTACCTTATCGATGGCAAATCGTGCACCAAGGGCTTCGCCACATCCCTGGCAGGCGCGATGGCCGGCGGTCAATGAATTAAATCGCTGCTGGGTGGATTGGCGGGAAGCCTGCTGCTCGTCCTGCAGTCGGTTCCCGGCGGTCAGATCTCCGGTTTGATGGAACTCCACGGTTGATGTCGTCATCTGTCTCCCCTCACTTGCCGTGGCTACCGGCTCGCTGTCTCAGTAATTCACGGGTTATCACTTTTTGATCCAGATCGATAAAGCTGAGCGGTTCCAGGCTCTCCTCCATACCGTTCCGAAATATTTCAATCAGGGATTTTTTAAGAATGGCCCGGCCCCCGAGCCCGCCGATCACGCTGTAATGGGCAATACCCGAGTTCTCCAGGGAACGAACCACATCATTGAATAGCGGGCCGCCAATACCGGAGAAAAAACTCTTCTCAACCACGATAACCCGTTCAGCCTGGCTCAGGGCCTCACGCAGTTGGGCTGCGGGAAACGGCCGATAGGCGCTGATTTTGATCGAGCCGATGGAGGCGCCCTCATCGCGCAAATTATCGACGACATCTTTTATGGTGCCGTTTACCGATCCCAGGGCAATGACAACGGTTTGCGCGGCCTCCGAATGGTAGTGCTCAAATAGACCACCGGAGGAGCGTCCAAACAGGGCCGCAAATTCTTCGCTGATCGATTGAATCGGTTCCAGGGATTCATCGAACTGACTTGCATTGAGGTAACGCACCTCCATAAAGGCTTCGGGTCCCACCATGGCACCAATCGACATAGGCTCTTCAATATTCAGTGCTTGAATTGGCTCGAACGGCGGCAGGAATGCATCGGTCTTCTCCTGGTCAGTCAGGGTGATCTGTTCGAAGGCGTGGGTGAGCAGGAATCCATCCACGCAGACCATCACCGGCAGATTCACCTGCTCAGCCAACCGAAAAGCCTGAATATGCAGATCTGCGGCCTCCTGATTGTTCTCTGCATGCAGTTGTATCCAGCCGGCATCGCGCAGCGCCATGCTGTCGGATTGGTCGTTCCAGATATTGATCGGCCCGCCGATGGCGCGGTTGCCGATGGTCATCACCACCGGCAACCGCATCCCGGAGGTGTTGTAGACAGCTTCCGCCATAAACAGCAGCCCCTGACTGCTGGTAGCGGTGTAGGCACGCGACCCGCTGGCGGAAGCGCCGATACAGACACTGAGGGCGGCAAATTCTGATTCGACATTAACGTACTGGCAATTCCCCAACTGCTCCAAGCGCGCCATTCTCGCCAGCGCCTCGACGATATGAGTTTGTGGCGTAATCGGGTAGGCGCAGATGACCTCCGGGCGGCAGGCAGCGATAGCGTGGGCAATTGCGATTGAGCCCTCTACTTGACTCGGCTTGCCAGGTTGACTAGGCACTAGCGTGCTCCGCGCTTGCAACTAGCTGGCTGTAGGCCTCTAGAGCAGCTTTCACGTTACCTTTACCAACGGGGCCGGAGAATTTTTGCATGATCGCCTGTTCCACGGATTCGAATTTCAGCAGGCCGGTAATTGCGGCAAAGCCACCGAGCAGGCCCGCGTTGGGGATCGGTTTGCCGATATGTTTTCGCGCCAGTCCGGTTGCATCGACTACGCAAATTCGGGCGGGCGATATGTTCCGTATATACCGTTCGATTCCGAGCTCTTCGAGATCGCGGGAGCTGTTGATCAACACCCAGGCATCGTCACTGATCCCGGCAAAAGTCTCCGCCTGGTTGATCAGGGTGGCATCCTGAATGATAAGTGCATTGGGCTCTATAACCGGCTCCCTGCTACGAATCTCCCGGTCGGAAAACCGGCAGTAGGCGCGTACCGGTGCCCCCATCCGTTCGGATCCGAAATTGGGAATCGCCTGGGCGAAATTGCCCTCTAAAAAGACCGCTACCGATAACATCTCCGCAGCCGATAAAACTCCCTGGCCGCCGCGGCTATGAATGCGTACTTCAAACAGATTCATCCGGTGTTTATCCGTTAATGACAAAGCTCGATCAGCTTTCAGGTTGATTATTTATCGTGCTTTTATTAAAGGTGGTTGGGTTTGTTCGTGCACGCCTTCATAACGAGTAGGGCAAAGGCAGTGAAGAACAGGGTTTCATAGTTTGAAAAACCTGCATAGCATTCGCCAAATGTTAACGTCCGGTAATTGACGAAAAACAGCTTTAAAGAGAATACCCCTGGCTGCGGGCGGTGGCCATGTCATTTTGAAAAATAGGGTCCTGCCAGGCGTTACGCTTACTGAGTCGAGCCAGCCAGGCCAGCACATTGGTCTGCTCTGTCAGGTCCACGCCGGTCATGAAGGTGGCACAGGTGATGCAGCCCAAAGCGATGTCTGCTAGAGAATAATCGCCGAGTACGAACTCCTGACCTGCTAGCTGTTGGTTGAGAATGGCCAGTGGTTGTTGCAGGGCGGCCAACGCAGCGGGCCGCTGTTGCTCGCCAGCAAAAAAAGCATTCATTAATCTCGCCGTCAGGGTGCTGGCGTCCCAGCCGAGCCATTTTTGAATTAGAGCCCGCTGCTGGGGATCGGTTGGGTAGAGAGTTTCGCCGCCAGGCCGGGTGCTTGCCAGGTACTGCAACACGGCACTCGATTCCCAAAGAATAAAACCCTCGTCGTCGATAATCGGTGTAAGGCCGTTGGGATTGAGTTGGCGCAATTTGCCGTCGGCTGGGTGTAAATCAATCGCTGGATCGACATCGATAATCTGCAGGTCGTTGTCGCCGGCCAGCCCTAGTTCGCGCAGCAAAATAATGACTTTGAGGGCATTGTGGGAGCCGGGGTTATCGCTTCGCGGTAGAACGTGATAGAGCTTTAAAGGCATGATTCTTCCTCAGGCAGGGCAGTGGTGGGGCTATTGAGGGAAAGGCTGATTAACGGGTTGTGATAGGAGTTTGCCAGTTTTGGTTAAGGGCTGCTCGGAGTGGTCACGGGGAAAATGTCCGAGTTGGCGGGACGGTAATGATTGTTATGTTGCTGCCGAATTAAGATTAGTGATTGGCGGTGGTCAGCTGCTGCTTATAGCCTTAGTATTAGCTATTTACGGCTGTGGAACTAATTTTTCGGTGAAGTATGTGCCGAGCAGGTTCTTAGGGATATCTTTGTGCGCCTTGTGGGAAAATTGATGAAAGCAAATGTACTGATAGCGATGGCGTTGTTAATAAGCGCTGTTGTGTCCGCAGCAGATCTGCCAGTTAACGATGTTGTTCTGGTTGTCGACAACTCCGGCAGCATGAAAAAAAATGATGCTGAGCAACTGGCCCCACAGGCGGTTCACAACTTTATTCAACATCTGGCACCTGATGATCGAGCTTCCCTGCTAATTTTTGATGAATCGGTGAGGATTGTTTTACCGCTGACGGCACGGACAGCTCTGGACAACGAGACGTTACAGGCGGCGCTGTCGATGATTGATTACCGGGGGCAATGGACCAATAGCCCAGCGGCGATTGAGCGGGCGATATACGAATTGATTCACGAGGGCAGGGCTGAGGCAAGTAAATCGATTCTGTTTCTTACGGATGGTCTTGTCGACACTGGCGATAGCGCGGACGATCAGGAGGCAGTCCGTTGGGCCAAGGGCCCGCTTGCCGACCAGGCCGTGGCTGAGGGAATCAAGATATTCGGTGTGGCTTTTTCTGATCAGGCGGACTTTAGTTTGATTCAGACACTCGCCGCAAAGACTAATGCCAGCTACTTCAGGGTGGTGGAGGCAGACAAACTCGATGCTACGTTCAACGAAATTATGGGGCAGCTGATTACGGTTGAGTCCCCGGTCGAATCACTGACCGAGCCAGTAGAGCTAGTGCCGGTAGAGGTAGAGCTCGAACCGGTCATAGTGGTGACGATGATGCCAATGGTGGAAAGCGAATTATCCGTTGACGCGGTTGAAGCGATTGATCCACCAGATGTGGTGGAGATAGATTCAGCGAGTAGTGAGGAGGAGGCTGCGGGTTTAGTCGAGCCAGTTGAACAAATTCAATCGGATAACGGTGGTTACTGGAATTCAGTTGCCCTGGTTAGTCTGCTGGTGATTGTTGCTCTAGTGCTGCTTGGGTATCGGCGGTCAAAAAATAGAAATCAGCAGGCAGCGATTCCAGTCGATGACGACGACCTATTCATTTTTCCTCAGGACGATACAGAAAACGATGATGTAGCAGCAGTGATGCCAGTCAGTGCTCTTGATATTGATATTGGCCATGGGGCGTATTTAGTTGACGAGAGTGGAGTGAGTGGCCAGAAGGAACTGCCGGTTGCCGAGGGGACGACGATTATCGGGCGATTGCGGGGGAGCGTTGACCAGGGCGAGCATTTCATCGTCATTGACGATGCAACAATCAGTCGACGCCACGCCGTTATTCACTACCGAGATTTAGCCTATTGGATTTCAGACCAGAACAGTGCTAACGAGACTTTTGTGAATGATAAAAAGGTAGAACATGACACTTATATGAAGAATGGTGACGTAATCGGGCTTGGGCGGTTTCGGTTTGTCTTTCACCTACCGGATATGGATGTAGGTGAGGAGACCATTGAGTTTGGGTTGCCTCGAGCTGACGATAGTGGGGTTTTGTAGCAACTGAAAATCAGTTGGTTTTGCTGGTGAGCATTGATATAGGGTCTATTCGGCGGTCACGAAATAGCAGAGGCAATCACTGGCGGCTATTTCAGGGTTTGGGGTCGCCATGAACAGTTTCAGCGGTATCTTCGGTACGAGCCTGCTCTGCTGTTCAGTGAAGTAATGGCGAATCAGATTCTTGTCCTGTGGGGCGTTTACAGTCAGTGCGTCCAGCCCTTTATCGCCCAGCCAGCCGAGAGTAGTTTCACTGGTGACCTCACCAAAGTTATGCTGCTCAATATCCTCTGCAACGGTGACATCAAACCCCGGTTTTTTCTGATCGTGGTGCGTCAGTGATGAGCCGGCGGCGAGCTCTAGCCGTAGCGGGTGTTTGAGCAGTTCGAGTATCTCGCGGGAAAGGTCAGCACTGTATAAGTCATCCGTCAGCAGGTAGCGACAGAGGCCGTCGTAGGCAAGTTGATGGGAGCTGGATTCCTGGTTGCCGCCGCACTCGACGGTGACGATATGCAGGTCCTCCCGAGTCGCTTCAAGCAGTGCGCCGAAGCGTAGGTCGGTGATAACCATTCGATGGGTAAAACAGGCGGCGAGGGCGTTATGAGCTGTCTTTTCATAGGCACTGACACCGAACGCAGGCCCGTCGCCGGAGGTGTTGTGAATATCGATCACCGCCTCCGGGGCAAGTTTCTCGATATGTTCAAGACATTGTCTGGCAATGCTGCCTTCAACACCTTCAAAGGGCTCCTGAAAGCAGCGATTCAGGTCAGCGTGGCCGGGTAATGATCGCTGGGTAAACAGGGGTGGAGTGAGTGCCGCTTCGGTTGATGCAATGAAGCAATGTAGATCGACAACCGGTTTTTTACCTTCCAGCAGACATCGATGAAGGGCGATAGAGCCAGAGGGTTCGTTGCCATGCAACAGGGTGGTGACCACCCGGGTGCGCTGGCTGTTTTCTCCTTTAATGTGAATCCAGGCGGGTCCACCAAGTTGCTGCAGAAAACCGTCGATGTTCTCGCTAACTGGGTATAAATCTTCACTATCAAAGTGATGAATGGTCACATCGGTTGCAGTCAAGGTCTGTCGCTCCAATCGGCCACCGTGCGGCCACTGTTAAATTCCCGGATGTAGTTTTCAAGCAGCCCCGTGCAGGCCTGCGGGCGGTCGTTGGCAGTATCCAGACGTTCGAGCATGCGGCGTTGCCAGCGGGCACCGGTGATGCCGCTAGAGAGTCGGCCTTCGATGGGCGTTAAAACTCGGGTGATTTCATCGTCTATCACGCCTAGCTCGCCGAGGCCGTCCCGGGCCATCGGCAATATTTGCTGAATGATCTCTACTACAGATGTTTCATTGAGGGTGCTCTGGTCAGTGCTTGGCCAGATCAATTTAGCGTCGAGTCCAAATTTGGCCGCGGCGTAGAAATTGTGCTCGGCGTAGCGGTAGGGCAGCGCTGGCATGAGTTGTTCCATTTGGTGCTGGAGTATTTCTGCGGCGCCGATCAGCAATGCGGCGTTGGCGGTCATATCCCTGGCAGTGGGCCCAGCAGGCAGGGCGCGCATTTCAATGCGCAGGTGCCCGCCGTCCGCGTGATCGTAAATCGCCCGATTCCAGGGCCAGACTGTGCTGTGATGCATGCGCAGTTCATTTAACTTGGGGATACCGCCATCCTGCACTATCGCCAGGCTATCTTCGTCACCCACTATTGGTAGCAAGGGCGGGTAGAGCGCGCTACTTTCGGCAAACAGCTCAAGGGGGCCAGATCTTACCCAGCCAAAACCGAAGGGAATTCTGGAAGGTGGCTGCCAGTTACCTTCCAGGTGGTTGCGATAATCGATACTCTGCTTAAACAGGGCGATGCGCGTCTCGTCCCACAATTGATGCCCGAGCAGCGTGGGTGAGTTGGCGCCAATCGCAAGCGCTAGTGGAGTAAGCATCTGTATGGCGTTGAAGGTGTTGCAAAACTGCGCCGGGTTTACCCGCCAGTGCACCTGAAATGAGGTGTTAGCCCCCTCAAGAGTTACATCATGGGTCGTCAGTGAGAGGGGTTCGGCGCCAGCAATCTCAATTTTGAACGGCCCGCCGCGCATGGCCAGCAATCCCTTCGAAAGCGCCCGGTAACGGGGTTGATCGGTCATAGCGCTGGCAGAGAGGTCCTGTTCACGCAGTGTTGGCAAAATTCCAATCGGTACGATGCGGGCCTGGTGTTGTGACGCGGCTGCAGTGAGCTGATCGAGTGCCTGGTTTGTCTCAGTTTCGAGCGTGTGAAACGGGCTGCCGGCTGCCGGTACCGCGCTGAGGTTGTATTCGAGATTGAATCGATTGAGTTCTGGCTGCAACTGTTCATCGTTGCAGGCTGCGATTATCTGGTCGTTAAGCGGTGCAACGTGGCCCGCCTGGTCGATGATATATACCTCCAGCTCGGCTCCGAAGCTGGCAGGCCCGACCCCAAAGCCAGGCCGTTTTAGCAGAATACTAAGGGCGTCGAGGTTCTGCCGCACTCGCTGCGAGAAGTGCCGGTACTCATCCGCACTAAATTCATCGCGATCAACCGACATGTTCACTTAAGGCACTTCTTAACTAGATGTAGTGGGAGAATCGGGCGATGCGCAGCGATAATGATGGGATTCGAGGCTAGAGGCTTCGGCATCTGTTTCGGGGGTCAGGAGTATTTAAGACGGTCAATTTAAGGATAGTTTAACTTGGCTGGGCGCTTTTTCGGTTGGCAGGATCTGGATTCGGTCCGGATCGGTCGAGCTGCCACCACATTAATCTTAGTTGGTGAGCGAAAAGGGCGCGGCTCAACCCAGCACGATCACTGCTAGCTACTCTTGTTGCGGGGGTACGAGGAATCTTCGCGAATTTTAGTGTAGAGCTAAAGAGTGGATGGCACCCATCAATTTTTCGTTGCCAAATGGTCGGGCTAAAAAAACCGTGTTGTCTATGTTAACAATGGAGCTGCTATCGCTGGTGCAGACAATCACCGGTAAATGGATCATTAGTTGAGCAACCTCTCTGGCGAGTATCAATCCATCCAGGTTTGGCAAGGAGTGATCGATAATTACTAGATCAAAATTACTGGGTACGGTATTGATTGTCGCCAGCGTTTTTTCAGCGTTATTTTGGACGGTCACACGGTATCCAGCGTCACCTAAATATTCTCTTAGCAAGAGGGCCAGACTAACATCGTCACATACGACAAGGATGTGGCCGTTTTTTGTGGCCAGTGATTCCAGGCTGATTTCATCGGATTCAATCTTCGCTGCGGCAACAGCGGGTGGAAACAGTATCCTGAAGGTCGTGCCGGCTTCTGGTTGGCTCTGCAGCAAAATATGACCGTGATGGCTGTGAACAATTTCGTCAACTATAGCGAGCCCCATACCCGAACCCTCGCCGATCTCCTTGCTGGAAACCAGTGGCTGAAAAATAGCGTTGATCAGGTCTGGGCTGATTCCAGGGCCATCGTCCTCGACGACCAGCTCGATAAAATCCCCATGAATCGTTTTTCCACAGGCGGTGCAAACCTCGTTAATCGAATGCCCGTACACAATTCTTACCATTAACTTCCCACTATTTTTCATCGCGTCGCGGGCGTTAATGCAAAGGTTCATGATCACCTGGCACAGTTGTACCTTGTCCGCCACAATGGCAGGCAGGTGGTCATTCAGGTCGGTTTCTATGCTGATCGTTGACGGCAGAATAGGTTGCATTAGATTGACTGCGTCTGTAACGACCGGTGCGAGCTCCAGCGGTTGACCAGTGGTGGATGCGCCGCGACTAAAGGCCAGCAGTTGTTGGACCAGTTTACTGGCGCGCTCGCTGGCCTCGGAAATCTGGTGAAGATAGCGACGGAGGGTTTCGTCTTCGGCCGCCACGGGTCGTTGCAATGCGAGCTCAGTAAACCCGGTTGTTACGGATAGGAAATTGTTGAAATCGTGAGCGATGCCGTTAGTCAGCAAACCGATAGACTGCATTTTTTGTGCTTGCTGCAGTTGAATTTGCAGGCGTTCACTGGTTTTGTGGGCCTGGCGTATTTTTTTGGTACGTTTAACCACCTCAATTTCAAGTTGCTCATTTTGCCGGCCGAGTTCAACCAAAGCATGATTTAGAGCCAGATGCGTGCGTATGCGGGCGCGGACAATCGGTGGGCTAAAGGGTTTGGCAATGTAATCCACGGCACCCATTTCAAAACCGTGGGTTTCGTCGGCAACGTCACTTTTAATGGTGAGGAAAATGACTGGAATATCGCGGGTCTGCTCGTTTTGTTTGAGTCTTTTGCAGACCTCATAGCCATCCATCTCTGGCATTAATATGTCCAGGAGGATCAGGTCTGGGGGTGTTTCTGAGGCCGCAATTTCCAATGCCTTCTCACCACTTTTGGCGGCAATTACTTTGTAGTCACTACTGAGTAATTCGACAATAATATTGAGATGGTGGCGCTCGTCATCGACCGCTAGAATTCTGGGTGTTTCAGTCAAGTTGCTAAGCATGCTGTTTGTTATCCAGAAGGTTGACCATGATTTTCCTCAATGTTTGCAGTGCATCATCGTAATCAAAATGGGCGATCTGTTTGTCCAGGGTACTCAGCAGATCCTGCGCTGTATTCTGGTAAAGATAGGGCCTACACAACTGCAACTTCTGTTTTGCGTCAGTGTCGCCTTCTATTAGAGCTTGTTCAAAATCTTTAAGTAGTGGTCCAAAGCTGGCGCTATCCGTGACCGATAGGGACGCTGGCGCGCGCAGCTCGTTATCAATCTTCGGCAGGTCGTCAAGGCTCTGGATTAAAAACCTCAACTCGACGCTCAGGTGGTTTTGTAGTTCACCCACAAGGGCGCCGGATAGGAGTGCTTGCTCCAGCGCAGCGCTGTGGCGTTGCAGGTTGCTAGCGCCGATATTGCCGGCTACCCCACGCAAAGTGTGCACCAATCTTCGAGCGTCATCGATATTGTTTTCACTCAGCATAGTCGTTAGTTTTTCATCGTCCTGCCCGTGATCATCGACGAACTCTGTCAGAAGGCGTTGATACAATTCAACATTTCCACCCACCCTAAGTAGCCCTTCGGTGGCGTCAATACCTGGAAAATCGGTCTTACCCAATGTCAGCTCGGTGTTATCTGCTGATGCCTGTTTCTGTAGTCGAATCCATTTTGTCAGCGTAGCGTAAAAGGTTGCTGGATCGATAGGTTTGGCGATGTAATCGTTCATGCCTGCGGCGAGACATTTTTCCCGAGCTCCGGCCAGCGCGTGGGCGGTCATGGCTACTATTGGCAGATTCTTAAAACGGGGGTCGTTGCGAATTATTTGAGTTGCCTGGTAACCGTCCATATCCGGCATTTGCAAATCCATCAGCACCAGGTCGAAAGGGCTATTCATTATGGCTTTCACCGCCCGGGCACCGTCATCGGCAACCTGGACCGCTATACCGGCCTTTTCCAGCAGTTCCTGCGCTACCTGCTGGTTAATGCGGTTGTCTTCCACGACTAACACTTTTGTGCCCTGGAGCTGAGGCACAGGCGGTGCTTGTTGACCCATTGGCGTGACCGAGCCGCCGTGTTCAGGAGAGAGGGTTCGCTCGACCGTCTCAAATAACGTCGTCGCGGTGACCGGTTTGATCAGAAAGCAATTTATGTCGACCTGGTTTGCGGCGTTCCTGGCCTGTTCCTGCTCGTGTTCGGTCAGCATGATGATGGTGGGTATCTGGGGCTGAGTACTGTTCTGGTGCATTAGCCGGCAGGCTTCCACACCGTTCATTCCTGGCATGTTCCAGTCCATCAACACCAGCTGGTAGGGGTTGCTGGGCTGATCAGTGGCGGCGTGATTGAGTTCTGCTAGCGCCGCCGTGCCGGAGGCCACTGCGGTTACTTCAAACGAAAACGATTCCAGCATTTCAAGCAGGACTTGCCGTGTGGAAGGGCGATCATCGGCCAGCAGTACCCGTAGGCGGCGTAAATTCGGTGAAATCAGATCCTGCAGCTGTGACGGGCTGTCGACTAACGAAAATTCAGCATCAAAAAAGAAGGTACTGCCGATGCCCGGCTCGCTGGTGACGCCAACGGTTCCACCCATCATTGTTACCAGACGATTACAAATAGTCAGGCCGAGACCGGTACCGCCATATTT